>SEHC01000532.1 GCA_004173415.1 Lysobacteraceae bacterium | reverse complement strand
ATGGTGATGGTGCCGTCGTCCTGGATGTCGATCTGGGTGCCGGTTTCCTTGGTGATCGCCTGGATCACCGAACCGCCCTTGCCGATCACTTCGCGGATCTTGTCGGGGTGGATCTTGATCGTGATCAGGCGCGGCGCGAACTCGCTCAGCTCCTGGCGCGGCGCGGTCATCGCGTTGGCCATCTCGCCGAGGATGTGCAGGCGGCCGGCTTTCGCCTGCGACAAGGCCTGCTTCATGATCTCTTCGGTGATGCCTTCGATCTTGATGTCCATCTGCAGCGCGGACACGCCGTTCTGGGTGCCGGCCACCTTGAAGTCCATGTCGCCCAGGTGGTCTTCGTCACCGAGGATGTCGGAGAGCACGACGAAGTCGTTGCCTTCCTTGACCAGGCCCATGGCGATGCCGGCGACCGGCGCCTTGATCGGCACGCCGGCATCCATCAGCGCCAGCGAGCTGCCGCAGACCGAGGCCATCGACGAGGAACCGTTCGATTCGGTGATTTCCGAGACCACGCGGATCGTGTACGGGAAGGCTTCCATGGTCGGCATCACCGCCAGCACGCCGCGCTTGGCGAGGCGGCCGTGGCCGATCTCGCGACGCTTCGGGCCCATCATGCGGCCGGCTTCGCCGACCGAATAGGGGGGGAAGTTGTAATGGAACAGGAAGTGGTCCTTGTACTCGCCGGAGACCGCGTCGATGACCTGGCCATCGCGGGCGGTGCCCAGGGTGACCGCGACGATCGCCTGGGTCTCACCGCGCGTGAACAGCGAGGAGCCGTGCACGCGCGGCAACACGCTGACCTTGGAGCTGATCGGCCGCACGGTGTCGAGCGCGCGGCCGTCGATGCGGACCTTGGTGGCCAGGACCGAACCACGCATGGTCTGGTATTCCAGCTCGCCGAATTCCTTGGACAGTTCGCCGTTGCTCCAGCCATCGGCTTCGGCGCGGCCGGCCAGGCCCTGCATCACGTCGCTCTTGATCGCGGCGATGGCGTCGCGGCGCTGCAGCTTGTCGCGCACCTGGAAGGCGGACTCGAGCTGGTTGCCGACGGCTTCCTTCAGCGCGGAAACCAGAGCGTCGTTCTTGGCCGGCGCGGCCCAGTCCCAGTTCTTGGTACCGGCTTCGGTGACCATTTCGTTGATGATGTTGATGACCTTCTGCATCTCGCGATGGCCGAACATCACCGCGCCCAGCATCACGTCTTCGGACAGCTCGGCGGCTTCGGATTCGACCATCAGCACGGCGTTGGAGGTACCGGCGACGACCAGCTCCAGCTTGGAATCCTTCAGCTCGCTGACCGTCGGGTTCAACACGTATTCGCCGTTGATGTAGCCGACCTTGGCCGCGCCGATCGGGCCGTTGAACGGCGCGCCGGTCAGGGCGACGGCGGCGGAAGCGCCGATCAGGGCCGGGATGTCGCCGTCGATTTCCGGGTTCAGCGACATCACCGTGGCGATGACCTGCACTTCATTGCGGAACTCTTCCGGGAACAGCGGGCGCAGCGGGCGGTCGATCAGGCGCGAGATCAGGGTTTCCTTCTCGGTCTGGCGGCCTTCGCGCTTGAAGAAGCCGCCGGGGATGCGGCCACCGGCGTAGAA
>SEHC01000531.1 GCA_004173415.1 Lysobacteraceae bacterium | reverse complement strand
TCCACGCTGCTGCTGACCATGTGCGCGACCGCGTTGCCGCCGCCGCCGCCGACGCCGATGACCTTGATCACCGCGTTCGGGGCCATCCTTTCAACCAGTTCGAAATGTGCCATGTCCATGTCCTCGTAATAGTTATGTTGTGTTGTCGATCAATCGGGGTGCTGCTCAATTCCCGTCTTTCCTTCCCGCCTCCCGCCACCGCGCCGTCGCGCTGGCGTCCCTACTCCCGCGCGGCGTCAGAACTCGCCGCGATACCAGTTCTTCAGTTTGTTGAGCAGGCTGCCGGTCTTGCCCAGGGGCAAGGACGGGCGCCGCGGATGCTCGATCTGGCTACCCATCAGCAGCAGGCCCACGCCGGTGGCGTGGACCGGGTTGCCGACCACTTCGCCCAGCCCGGTCACGTGCTGCGGGATGCCGATGCGCACCGGCATCTGCAGCATTTCCTCGGCCAGCTCGACCACGCCTTCCATCTTCGATGCGCCGCCGGTCAGCACCATGCCGGCGCGGACCAGTTCCTCGAAGCCGGAGCGGCGCAGCTCGGCCTGGACCATTTCGAAGATCTCCTCGTAGCGCCCCTGCACCGCCTGGGCCAGCGAATGGCGCGGCAGGCGGCGCGGCGGACGGTCTCCGACGCTCGGCACCTGGATGCTTTCCTCGGCGGTGGCCAGCTGGGCCAGCGCGCAGGCGTAGCGGACCTTGATCTGCTCGGCTTCCGGCGTCGGCGTGCGCAGCATGTGGGCGATGTCGTTGGTGACGTGGTCGCCGGCGATCGGCAGCGAGGCGGTGTGGCAGATCGCGCCCTGCACGAACACGGCCAGGTCGGTGGTGCCGGCGCCCATGTCGACCAGGACCACGCCCAGCTCGCGCTCGTCGGAAGTCAGCACCGCCACGCTCGAAGCCAGCGACGAGAGGATCAGGTCGTCGATCTGCAGGCCGCAGCGCTGCACGCACTTGCTGATGTTGGCGGCGGCCGATTGCGCGCAGACCACCAGGTGCGCGTGCACTTCCAGGCGCACGCCGGTCATGCCGACCGGGTTGCGGATGCCTTCCTGCGAATCGTCCAGCACGTATTCGCGCGGGATCGCGTGGAGGATCTTCTGGTCGGCGGGGATGGCCACTGCCTTGGCCGCTTCCAGGACCCGGTCCAGGTCGCCCCAGGTCACTTCGCCGTCGCGGATCGGCACGATCCCGGGCGAGTTCTTGCACTGCACGTGGGCGCCGGAGATCGAGGCGTAGACCGAGCGGATCTCGCAGCCGGCCATCAGCTCCGCTTCCTCGACCGCGCGCTGGATCGACTGCACAGTCGATTCGATGTCCACCACCACGCCGCGCTTGAGCCCGCGCGATTCATGCGTGCCGATTCCGATCACCTCGATCGGGTTGCCCGGCGAGTATTCGCCGACCAGCGCGGTGACCTTGGAAGTGCCGATGTCGAGACCGACGATCAGCGATTTGTCGCCCTTGCGATTCATGTGCTTGCCTGTGTCCGTGACGCGCCACCAGAGGCGGCAGGGGCGGAAGCCGGGGCTTCCGGAACGGCTGGCTTCGTGGTCGACCAGCTCAATGCGAAACCGTTGGTGTAGCGGAGGTCGGCGCGCT
>SEHC01000530.1 GCA_004173415.1 Lysobacteraceae bacterium | reverse complement strand
AATTCGATGACGGCGACGCCGCCAACGACAACTGACCGACCAACGAAGCCAAGTACCGAATGGACCAAGCGCTCATCACCCGCATCGTCGAGGCCGCCCTGCTGGCGGCCAACCAGCCGCTGACCCTGGCCCAGCTGCACGGGCTTTTCCCCGAAGAACAGCCCGCCCCTCCGGGCAGCGTCGAACAGGCCCTGGAACAGTTGCGCGAAGCCTGCGCCGAGCGCGGCGTCGAGCTGGTCGAGGTCGCCTCCGGCTTTCGCTACCAGGTCAAGGAAGAAGTTCACGGCTGGGTCTCGCGGATGTGGACCGAGCGCAAGACCAAGTACACCCGCGCCACGCTGGAGACGCTGGCCCTGATCGCCTATCGCCAGCCGATCACCCGCGGCGAGATCGAACAGGTCCGCGGCGTGGCGGTCAGCAGCAACACCATCCAGGCCCTGGAAGAACGCGAATGGATCCGCGTGGTCGGGCACCGCGACGTGCCGGGCAAGCCGGCGCTGTTCGGCACGACCAAGGTGTTCCTCGACTATTTCGGCCTCAAGCGCCTGGAGGACCTGCCGCCGCTGTCGGAGCTGAAGGACCTGGGCGAACTGGAGCCGCAGCTGTTCGGCGACGACGCCCCGCTGGCCGCCGGCCTGCCGCGCACCGAAAACGGCAATCCGGGCCAAGCGGCCGCCGGGGACCAGGAAGCGGACGCCGAAGACGGCACTGCGGCCGACTCCTCGACCGGTGAACCGGAGCCTTCAGATCAATCCACCTCCACGCCTGACACCGGCGCGGAAAATTCCAATGAACAGTCCACCAATGAACAGGACGAACCCGACGCCGCCGATCCGGCCCGCGCGGTTTCGCCGGAGCAGGAACAATGAGCGATACCCCCCGCAACAAACTCTCCCTCAAGCGCGGCGACGCCGCCGAGACCGGCGATACCGCCAAGCTGAGCGAGCGCCTGCACAAGGTCCTGGCCCAGGCCGGCCTGGGCTCGCGCCGCGCGCTGGAGCAGCGCATCGCCGACGGCCTGGTCAAGGTCAACGGCGAGGTCGCGCAGACCGGCATGAGCGTCACCGGCGGCGACAAGATCGAACTGGACGGCAAGACCTTCGTCGCCAGCGCCTTGACCGAACCGGCACGGGTGCTGCTGTACAACAAGCCCGAAGGCGAAGTGACCACCCGCGAAGATCCCGAAGGCCGCCCGACCATCTTCGAGACGTTGCCTGCCCTGAAGGGCGCGCGCTGGATCGCGATCGGCCGCCTGGACATCAACACTACCGGCCTGCTGCTGCTGACCACCGACGGTGAACTGGCCAACGCGCTGATGCATCCCTCGCACGAGGTGGAGCGCGAGTACGTGTGCCGGGTGCGTGCGCCCGAAGGCATGGAGACGGTGCCCGACAACCTGGTCGACCGGCTCTCCCGCGGCGTGGCCCTGGAGGACGGCCCGGCCAAGTTCGACGAGATCGAGCGCATCGGCGGCACCGATTCGCATGACTGGTTCCGCGTGGTGGTCAAGGAAGGCCGCAATCGCGAAGTCCGCCGGCTGTGGGAATCGCAGGGTTGCCAGGTCAGCCGGCTGAAGCGCACGCGTTACGGCAAGGTCACCCT
>SEHC01000529.1 GCA_004173415.1 Lysobacteraceae bacterium | reverse complement strand
GTGGTCAGCATCTCGCGCAGGGTGTCGGTCGCTTCGTTGACCCGCAGCGCGTGGTCGTGCACGTCGCGGAAGTACAGCCGCACCTCCTCGGGCACCAGTCCGCTCTGGTTGCGGGTCAGCTGCGAAAGCACGTCCTGCAGCGGGGCCACCGCCAGCCGCATCTTGGTCAGTTCGCGCTTCAGCTCGTACAGCCGGACCACGGTCTGCCGCTTGTAGGTGTCGGCGAAGATCGCCTGCTCCAGCGAATCGGCGGTGCTGCGGAATTCGTCGATGATCGGCCGGTAGTTGTCGACGATGAAGTCCAGGATCGCGTACAGCCCATAGGACGGGCCCAGCGCCAGCAACTCCGGCTCGCGCTGCACGCGTTCGCGGACCGCCGCGTAGGAAAGCGAGGCGCCGTGGCGCACGGTGATCAGGTAGCGGGGACCGACGAAGGCATGGGTCTCGCCGTACACGATCTTCTCGGCGACCACCTGCGCGGTGTGCACGGCCACGAACAGCGAGTTGCCATAGGCCTCGATCTTGGGCCGCTGGTGCGCGTTCTGCGCGTCCTCGACGGCCAGGTCGTGGAGGCCGAATTCCTCCTGCAATTTGTCCAGGATGCTGTCGGCCGGTTCGTACAGGCCGACCCAGACGAAGCTGCCGTCGTCCAGCGCGAGCACGTCGCTGATTTCATCCAGGGTGATGTCGCGCCGCACACCCGACTTGTCGTAGGCGACGCTGTTGATCACGCAGGAAGGCAGCGCTGGCCTGGGCGTATCGTTCATGCGGCCATGGTGGGGCAGCGTTGCCGTCACGGCAAGCCGCTGCCCCGGGCCTCGCTCCCTGGGCAGGGCTTGGCCGGGGTGCGCTTACTGGGCGACGAAGCGGATCGCCTGGCCGCCGCCGGCCGCCAGGCGCAGGCTCAACGTATCGGCACTGGTGACCTGGCGCTGCTCGCTCGTCGGTGATCGCGCCGAGGTACCAGTCGTCGCTGTTGCGGTCCTTGCGCACGATGGTCACGAAATCGCCGACCTCGCCGTTGAGCACGCGGGTGTCCTCCCAGTCGACCGGCACGTCCTCGATGAACTTGAACGGTGCCGGGTTGTTCTCGTAGTTCTCCAGCAGGTCGGCGGCCATCTGCAGCGGGCTGTAGATGACCACGTACAGGGCCAGTTGCTTGGCCCAGGTGGTGGCGATGCCGTCGGTCGAGCGGGTCTGCATGCCGAAGATGCCCGGGGTGTAGTCCATCGGGCCGGCGAGCAGGCGGGTGAACACCAGGTTGGCTTCGTGCTCCGGCGGATTGCCCGGCTGGCCCCAGGCGCTGAACTCCATGCCGCGGGCGCCCTCGCGGGTGATCCAGTTCGGCCAGGTACGACGCAGGCCGGTGTCCTTGATCGGCTCGTGCGGATTGACCGAGATGCGGCGTTTGGCCGCTTCCGTGACCACCTTCATGTGGTGGCGGGCCATGTCCTGGCCCTCGTGCCAGGCGTAGTGCAGCCTGCCGTCGGTGCCCAGGACCTTGGCCTGGCCTGCATCGGCGACGTAGCCGGTCTTGACCGCATCGATTCCCAGACGCTGGTACAGGTCGAAGCCGGCTTCCAGCTGCGATTCGTAATGGGCGGCGTTGCCCGAGGTTTCATGGTGGCCGATCAGGCGCACGCCCCTGGACTTCGCATAGGCGGCCAACTCGACGATGTCGAAATCAGGATACGGCTGGGTGAAGCTGAACTCCTCGCCGTTGCCGAACCAGTCGCCGTCCCAGCCGACGTTCCAGCCTTCGACCAGTACCCCGCCCAGTCCGTGGCGGGCGGCGAAATCGATGTGCCGCCTCACGTTGTCGTTGGTCGCCCCATGCCGCGGACCGGACGCCCAGGTCTTCTTGTCCAGGTGCATTTCCCACCACACGCCGACGTATTTCATCGGCTTGACCCACGATACGTCGCCAAGCTGGTTGGGTTCGTTGAGGTTGAGGATCAGCGACGAGGTCACCAGGCCGCCGGCATCGTCGGACAGCTGGATGGTGCGCCAGGGCGTGTTGAACGGCGCGCTGCGGACCACCTTGCCCTCGCCGATGCCGTTGGTCAGGGTCGCGCGCAGCTTGCGGTCCTCGACCCGGGTCAGGTTCATGCCCGAATAGTCGACCAGCGCCGCTTCATGCAGGGAGATGTGCAGGCCGGCGCCGGTGCGCAGGGTGATCGGGGTCTGCGCGTAGCCCACTTCCCGCAACGGGGTGCGGTGGTAGAGGTATTCCTCGCGGTTCCATTCGCCGGCGGGGATCCACCAGGCGGTGGCGTCGTCGGCGAGGTTGAATTCGGTCAGCTCCTCGCCGATCCGTACTTCCTTCAGCGCGGCCTGGTCCGGGAACTCGTAGCGGAATCCGAGGCCGTCGTCGTACACGCGGAAGACCACGTCAAGGCTGCGAAGTGGCGGGTTCTTCTCGACCAGGGTCACGCGCAGTTCGTTGTAGTGGTTGCGGATCCGCCGGCGCTCGCCCCAGGGCTGTTCCCAGGTCTGGTCGAAACCGGAATCCGAATGCGCGGCGATGCGGAAGTTGCGCTCGA
>SEHC01000528.1 GCA_004173415.1 Lysobacteraceae bacterium | reverse complement strand
TGCGCGTACAGGCTCATGTAGCCATTGCCGTGGTCCACGATCAGGATCAGGCCGTAGCCGGTCATCCATTCGGAGAACACCACGCTGCCATCGGCCACCGCGGTCACCGTGCTGCCACCAGGGGCGCCGATCAGCACCCCGGCGCTGCTGCGTCCGTCGGGCATGCGGCCGCCGAACCGGGCCAGCAGGTTGCCCGACAACGGCCAGCCCAGGCCACCGACCTTGAGCGCCGGGGCGCTGGCCACCACGACCGGCGGCTTCGGGCGGACCGGCGCAGGCTTCTCGCCCGGGCTACGCGCCGCCGCGGCGGCTTTGGCGGCGGCGGCTTTCTCCGCAGCGGCCCTGGCTGCAGCACGCCTGGCCTCGGCACGACGCTCGGCTTCAGCGCGCGCCGCCGCCGCGCGCAGGTTGGCGAGCAGGCGCTCCAGCGACCGCGCATCCTGGCCGAGGGCCTTCTCGCGCGCAGCCCGATCCCGATAACGTTTTTCCAGGTCCGCGGTCAGTTCCGCGTTGGCCTTGCGATCGCGGGCCAGCACCGCGACCGTTGAGCGCTGGCGCGCAAGGGTCTGGTCCAGTTGCGCCCGGCGCGCGACGATTTCGCGCTCGACCTGGTCCAGCGCGGCCAGCTCTTCGCCCAGCGCACGGATCCGTTGCGTGCGGTCGGCCTGCACGTAGCGGTGGTAGGCCAGCGCCCGGTTGGCGTCAGCGACCCGGTCCTGCGACAGCAGCACTTTCAGCGGCGCGGACGCGCCCAGCTGGTAGGCGGCGCGCAGCAGCGCGGCCAACTCCGCGCGCTGCTTCTGCATCGACCCGCGCATGGCGTCGCGCTGTTGCTGCAGCCTGGCCAGTTCGGCCTGCTCGGCGCGCAGCGCCGCTTCGGTCTCGCTCAGCGAGCGGCTCGACTGGCCGACCTGCTCGTCGGCCTGGCGCAACTTGCGGGCCGCCTCGCCGCGCGCGGTTTCCAGCTTGCGACGCTCCTGGGCGATGCTCTTCAGCTCCCCACGCAGCCGCTGCAGCTTCTTCTCCGCGTCGCGCTGGTCCTGGGCGGGCAGGGGCGCGGCCATGCCCAGCGCGATCGCCAGGGCCAGGCACAGGCGGGCGAACCCTTGCTTCATCCGGCGCTGGCGAACAGGCTGCGGCCGCTCATCTGCGGCGGTAGCGGCAGGCCCAGCAGGTCGAGCAGGGTCGGCGCCACGTCGCGCAGCGCCCCACCGCCGCGCAGGCGGGCGTCCGCGCGCGTGCCGACATAGACCAGCGGCACCGGCCCGACCGTGTGCGCGGTGTGCGCCTGGCCGGTGGCCGGGTCGCGCATCATTTCCAGGTTGCCATGGTCGGCGGTGATGACTAGCGCGCCGTGGCGGGCGCGCACGGCGGCTTCGATTTCACCGAGGGCGACATCCACCGCCTGCGCGGCCAGGATCGCGGCCTGCAGGTCGCCGCTGTGGCCGACCATGTCCGGGTTGGCGATGTTGCAGACGATCGCGTCGAAGCGGTCGGACGCGATCGCCTCGACCAGCTTGCCGGTCAACTCGGGCAGGCTCATCGCCGGTTGCAGGTCGTAGGTGGCGACCCGGGGGCTGGGCACCAGGATCCGCTCCTCGCCGGCGAACGGCTCTTC
>SEHC01000527.1 GCA_004173415.1 Lysobacteraceae bacterium | reverse complement strand
GACGTCATGAACATCGGCAACCTGCTGAACAAGAAGTGGGGCCTGATCGAGGACGCCGGTTTCAACTCCAACATCGCGGTGGCCAACTTCTCCGGCCTGTGCACCACGGCCGCGATCGGCTCGGGCGTCTGCCCGGCCGGCTCCGAAGGCAAGTACGTGTACCGCTTCACCGGTGCGCAGGACCTGCAGGTGCAGGAAGTCAACGGCGATGGCGTCAACACCGGCGTGTCGCGCTGGTCGGCGCAGGTCACCTTCCGCTACGAGTTCTGATCGGTTCCAACCGAAGCGACAAACGAAACGGCCGGGGCAACCCGGCCGTTTTCGTTTTTTTCAGCCAGCCGCCGGGCGGCGCCGGCTTGCGGGCGATGTTCTCAGTGGCCGCGCGCTGCGCTAAAGTCGCCGGTCAAACGAATGAAGAGAGAAACGACATGAGCGAGACGGCTTCGAGGGCGTTGCCGGTGCAGGACGCGCGGATCTACCCGCGCGGGGGCCTGGACGTGCTGTCGCGCGCCGAGGTGGCGCGGCTGCGGGATGCGTCCAGCGGCGGTATGCACGAGCTGCTGCGCCGCTGCGCGCTGGCGGTGCTGACCAGCGGCAGCGCCTCGGACGATCCGCGCGCGGCACGCGACCTGTACCCCGGCTTCGACATCCAGGTGCTGCAGCAGGACCGCGGCGTGCGCATCGACCTGGTCAATGCGCCGGCCATGGCGTTCGTCGATGGAGAGATCATCCGCGGCGTGGCCGAGCTGCTGTTCGCGGTGGTCCGCGACCTGGCCTATACCGCCATCGAACTTGGCCCGGAGTATGCCGATGACCTGGAATCCTCGGCAGGCATCACCAACGCGGTGTTCGGCCTGCTGCGCAATGCACGCATCCTGAAGCCCGCCGATCCGAACCTGGTGGTCTGCTGGGGTGGACATTCCATCTCCCGCGACGAGTACATCTACACCAAGCAGGTCGGCTACGAGCTGGGCCTGCGCGACCTGGACATCTGCACCGGCTGCGGCCCAGGCGCGATGAAAGGCCCGATGAAGGGGGCGACCATCGCCCATGCCAAGCAGCGCCGCCACACCACGCGCTACATCGGCATCACCGAGCCCGGCATCATCGCCGCCGAGTCGCCCAACCCGATCGTCAACCACCTGGTGATCATGCCGGACATCGAGAAGCGCCTGGAGGCCTTCGTGCGGCTGGGCCACGGCATCCTGGTGTTCCCGGGCGGGGTCGGCACGGCGGAGGAGATCCTGTACCTGCTCGGCATCCTGCTGCGCGAGGAGAACGCCGGCCTGCCGTTCCCGCTAATCCTCACCGGCCCGACCATGGCCGCGCCGTATTTCGAACAGATCGACCGGTTCATCCGCCTGACCCTGGGCGAGGCGGCGGCGGCCCGCTACGAGATCGTGATCGGCGACCCGGTCGCGGTGGCCAGGAAGATGAGCGCGGGGATCAAGCGGGTGCGCGAATACCGCATCGCGCAGAAGGATTCGTTCTTCTTCAACTGGGCCATCGACGTGCCGCTCGAATACCAGCAGCCGTTCGTGCCCAGCCACGAGGCCATGGCCGCGCTGGACCTGCACCACGGCCGCCCCGCGCACGCCCTGGCGGCCGACCTGCGCCG
>SEHC01000084.1 GCA_004173415.1 Lysobacteraceae bacterium | reverse complement strand
GCGCTTTCCAGCGCCTGCAGGGCGAAGACCGCCTGCTTGGCGGTCCAGCCCTGGTTCGCGTCGAGCCGCAGCAGGGCGCGATTCTCCACCGCCGAATAGATCGCCTTGACCCGCTCGATGTCCACTCCGATGTCCTTGCCGACCTTGATCTTGAGCGACTCGAAGCCGCGTTCGACCGCGGCCATCGAGTCGGCCACCATCTTGTCGATGTAGTCCACGCTGATGGTGATGTCGGTGGTGATCACCGGGTCGCCGCCGCCCAGCAACTGGTACAGGGGTGCCCCGTACAGCTGGCCCCAGAGGTCGTAGAGAGCGATCTCCACCGCGGCCTTGGCGCTGGTGTTCCTTTCCATCGCGCCCTGCACCAGGCGGGTCAGTCGGTTGAGGTTGGCGACTTCCTCGCCGACCAGGCGCGGCGAGATGTAGTGACGGATCGCATCGACGATCGAGCCGAGGGTGTCGCCGGTGATCACCGCCGTCGCCGGCGCCTCGCCGTAGCCGACGTGGCCGGTATCGGTATGGATCATGATCACGACGTCCTCGATCCGTTCCACCGTGCGCAGCGCGGTCTTGAACGGGGTTTTCAACGGAACCCGCAGCATGCCGTAAGTGATGTTGGTGATTTTCATGAGCTGGTATTCATGGGCTGGTCTTCATGGAATGGTTTTCATGGGTCCTGGCTGGTTGCGCCCGGGCCGCTCAGGGGCGGATCCGCACGATGCTGGTGATCCGGTCGACGTAGGAATGCTCGCGGCTGAAGCGCAACGGCAGCAGCGGCGTGACCGAGACCGAATTGAGCTGCATGGAGCGCAGCTTGCCGTCCGCGCCCAGGTAACTGCCGCCGTTGGTGTCGTGGATCACGTAGGGCACGCCGCCATCGCGTCCGATCATCATCATCACGTGGCCGGGGATGTAGATCAGGTCGCCGACTTCGAGCTTGTCGACCGCCTTGCGGCGCGCTGCCGCGCTGGCGTTCCCGTCGAACCTGACATGCTCCAGGGCCGGGCTGAAGGCCTGGTCGCGGGTGTTGCGCGGCAGCTCCACGCCCATGCTGCGATAGACCTCCGAGACGAACCCGCTGCAGTCGCGGCCATTGTAGGAATGTCCCCAGCCGTAACGCTCGCCGAGGAACTTGAAGGCCTGGCGGATCAGGTTGGCGCGGGTCAGGGACAGGTGGGCATCACTGGTGTCGTGGTTCTTCTGGATCAGCGCCGGGGCCAGCAGCAGCGAACCCGACGGCCCGCGCACCGGCAGCTCGACCGCCCAGGAAGCATAGGAGTGCTGTCCGTTGACCAGTGCATCGGCGGCCACGCCGGCCAGCGGTACCCGCACGCCCATGTCCAGTTGCAGCTCGGACAGCGCCGGTTGTTCGCGAGTGAACACGGTCGAGACCTTGGCCCCGGTGATCACCCGATGGGGCGAGCGCGCGGCATAGCCGAGCACGGCCTGCCGGTCGCCCTCGACGATGTCCGCGGCGGCGACCCAGGCGCGGTAGCGCGGCGAGACCACCCACAGCCATTCCTGGTCCGCGCTGCGGTGGACGATGGCCACCGGCGTGCCGGGAAACAGCGCGCTTTCCTGGAACCGGTCGATGTCGGTCTCGCCTGCGGTGCTGAAAACCCGCAGTGAGGTCGGGAAGCTGCGCAGCGCCGTGCGGCGGAGCACCAGTCCGTAGCGCAGCGGCGTGCGTTCGGCCAGCGCCGCCCGGTCCAGTGCCTGGACCAGCGCGTCGATGGTCGCCGTGGGCACGGGCCTGCCCTCGACGTCGTACAGCGGGCTGTTTGGCCGGGTCGACAGCTTGTCGATGTCGTGCAGCACCTGCTTGCGGTCCAGCGACTCCGGCAGGGCGGCCAGGTCGTTCATCGTAGGATCGAGGCGGAACAGTTTGCGGTTCTGCGCGTCGATGGCCTCCGGACTCATCACCACGCGCTCGGCATCGCCGGCCTGGTCGATCCAGAATTCCGCGGTCAGGCGGCGCGGATCCTCCATGCCGATGACCCCGTGCGCGGGTACGCCGGGGTTCAGCGGAGGCGGTACCTGCGCGGTCTGCGCGGCAAGCGCGCCAGGGGCGGCCAGGCACAGCAGCACGAGGCCGAGCAGGGTCCGGTCAGCACGCATGTTTCACCTCCAGGCAAGACGTGATCGAGGCGGGCGGACAGGCAGCGTCCAGCCCCTCGGGTAAACGGGAGCGACGGCAACGGCCTGAGCGGAGGAAAGCGCTGTCGGGCCGGAAAGGTAATGGGCGGCGGAAGGTGGGACGGGAGAGCGGGGCGTGTGTCGCGGAGGCCCGCAAGGTCACCGCGGCCGGCATGCGGATGCCGTCGCTGTCGCGCCGCTGCCCGGTTGCCGGGTTGGTCCAGAACGCACGGATCACTCAGTCCCCTTGGTCGCGCGCCGATGCAGGTTCAAAGCCCGCCGGGCGGACTCAGGAATACAAGATTCTTATACCACAGCTTTGAGGAATAAATTATTGACCCACCTCCACCGACATGATAGACAGTGGGCTTGGGCCAATCGGGGAGGCGCAGGGATCAGATGCAAGTCCAGGGGCTGCCGCCGTTGCGTCCGATTCCGTCGCTGCCGAAGCGCCGGGCGGGCGTCCTGCTTTGCATGATCGCGCTTTTCGCGGGCGCCGTCGCCTTCGCCGGTGAACCGGTGGACCCGGCTTTGGAGCAGGCGATCAGCCGCATCGACGCCGGTGGCTTCGCCGAGGCCGACCGGCTGATCGCAACCAGGCTGCTGGCCAACGACCTCGACGCCTCCACGCGCGCGGACCTGCTGTTCCAGCGCGAGCGCATGCGTCGCATCCATCTGGATTTCACCCTCGACGCCGCGCAGGCCAAGGCCGCGTTGCGCAAGCAGATACCCGACCTGACCGACACTGAATTCGACGCATGGGATGCGGCGGGCCTGCTCGAGCGACAGGACATCGACGGGCGCCGGCTGTACTTCAAGCGGGCGCCTTCGAACCTGTTCCGGCTAAGCGCGCAGGCCCGGGCCCGTCGCGCCAATCCGGCGCCGTTCCTCGAAGGCCCGATGGAGTCGGCCAACGACCACCATCGCCAGGTCCGCGATGCGGCGACCGGGCGCGGCGACCCGCTGGCTGCGATGCGCCGCATCCGGGTCACCCAGTCGTTGACCGTCGATGCCGATGCAGTGCCCGCCGGCGAGACAGTCCGCGCCTGGATCCCCTATCCGCGCGCCATCCCCGGTCAGCAGGAAGACCTCCGCCTGGTGTCCAGCCAGCCGGCGGTGCATGCGGTCGCGCCCGAGTCGGCCCTGCAGCGCACCGTGTACCTGGAAAAGCCGGCGCGCGCAGGCGAACCGACCGCCTTCTCCATCACCTATGAAGTCACGCTCCGCGGGCAGTACCACGCCATCGATGCGGACAAGGTGGTGGCGCCGCCGCCGACCGCCGAGCTTGCGCCGTTCCTGGAAGCACGGCCGCCGCACGTGGTCTTCACCCCGGCCATCCGCGAGTTCTCGCGCAAGGTGGTCGGCGAAGAGAAGAACCCGTACCGCATCGCCCAGAAGCTGTTCGCGGCAGTGGACCGGATCCCGTGGGCCGGCGCACGCGAGTATTCCACCATCAGCAACCTCGGCGACTACGCGCTGCATGCCGGGCATGCCGACTGCGGGCAGCAGACCCTGCTGTTGATCACCCTGCTGCGGCTCAACGGCATCCCGGCTCGCTGGCAGTCGGGCATGGTCTATTCGGACGGCGACTACGACAACCTGCACGATTGGGGCGCGCTGTACCTGGCGCCGTATGGCTGGGTGCCGATGGATGTCAGCACCGGTCGGCTGGAGGATCCGGATCCGCAGATCGCCGGCTTCTACCTCGGCGGGCAGGACGCGTACCGGATCGCGTTCAACGACGATTATTCGCGGGAATTCGTCCCGGCCAAGCAGCACTTCCGTTCGGAAACGGTGGACCTGCAGCGCGGCGAAGCGGAGTGGAAGGGGGGCAACCTGTACTTCGATCAATGGGATTACGGGTTTGCTTGGGAAAGGCTGCCGCTGGACGGCGGCCTGCGTTGAAATCGGGCGGCAATCACATCACTTGCGCAGGAGAGAACGGGGATGAAAGGCAGGATCATTCGTAAGGCAGCACTGAGCCTGGCACTGGGCGCGTGCCTGGGGTCGATGGCGCCGATGACCATGGCGCAGAGCGTCACCGGTGCGGTGGCCGGGCGCGGCAATGCAGGCGAGCAGGTCACGGTCACCAATCCGGCCACCGGCCTGAGCCGTACGGTGACGGTCGGCAAGGAAGGGACCTACCGCGTGGCGCAGCTGCCGCCGGGGGATTACACGCTGGTGGCCGGCAGCGGTGAGCCGATTTACGTCAGCGTGTCGCTGGGCGGCACCACCACGGTGAACCTGAGCAGCGACGGCGCGGTGAACCTGGATACGGTCCAGGTGATCGGCTCGCGCATCGTGAACCGGGTCGACGTGCGCTCCACCGAAACGGCGACCAACATCAATCGCGAGGAACTGGCGCGCCTTCCGGTCGACCAGAGCCTGGCCTCGGTCGCGCTGCTGGCGCCGGGCGTGGTCGCCTCGGGTGCCACCTTCGGCGGCCTTACTTTCGGCGGCTCTTCGGTGGCCGAGAACGCCGTCTACATCAACGGCCTGAACGTGACCGATTCCTACCGGCGCCAGGGTTTCTCGTCGGTGCCATTCGGCTTCTACCAGGAATTCCAGGTCAAGACCGGCGGCTATTCGGCCGAGTTCGGGCGCACCACCGGCGGCGTCATCAATGCGGTGACGCGTTCGGGCAGCAACGAATTCCAGTCCGGGGTGCAGTTCACGTTCGAGCCCGCGGCCTGGGCGTCGGAGAAGGAAGACCATTTCCATTCCGACGGCACGGTGGACGAGCGCAGTTACACCAGCCGCGACTCGAATTCCTTCTACAAGGCCAACGTATGGGCCTCGGGTCCGATCGTGAAGGACAAGCTGTTCTTCTTCGCGATGTACGAGAATCGCGACAGCAGCCCCAAGGACTTCGATTCGAACGTCGCGTTCCTCACCAAGAGCAACAACGACTTCTGGGGCGCCAAGTTCGACTGGCGCATCAATGACGACCACCTGCTGGAACTGCTGGCGTTCTCCGACAAGTCCGAATCCCCGGCCGAGGTCTACAACTACACCTGGGCCGCGGGCACCCTGGACAGGTTGAAGGGCGAAAGCATTTCCGAGGCCGGTGGCGACAACTGGTCGCTGACCTACACCGGTCATCTCACCGACAACTTCGTCGCCAAGGCGATGTATGGCGTGAACGAGCGCAGTGCGGCAAACAGCAGTGCGCAGGATGGCGATTGCAGCATCGTCACCCGATCCGGGAACTACACCGCCAGGTTCGGCGCGGAAACCACTCCGGAAGGCTGCCACCCGACCGATGTCAGCAACAACTCGCGCTTCGACAAGCGCGAGGCCGCGCGCCTGGATTTCGAATGGACGCTGGGCGACCACCTGCTGCGCTTCGGGATGGACAGGGAGGTGATGGACTCCGACGCATCCACGTTCTACCCGGGCGACGGCAGGAGCTACCAGGTCCAGGCCGCCACGGCTGGGGGGAGTCTCAACGGCACCGTCATTCCCGCCGGCACCACCGCGATCGTCGATGCGCGTCGCTATGTCACCGGCACTCCGGTCACCACCGTTGCGCAGGCGATCTATCTGGAAGACATCTGGAGCGTTACCCCCAACCTGGTCCTGAACCTGGGCCTGCGCGCCGACAAGTTCCATAACAAGTACGCGTCGGGTGTGACCTTCACCGAGGCCGATTTCGGCGACATGATCTCGCCGCGCGTGGGCTTCAGCTGGGACGTGAAGGGTGACGGCACGACCAAGCTGTTCGGCAATGCGGGCCGCTATTACATTCCGCTGACCAACAAGCTTGCCGACTATTTCGCCGGCACTACCGACGAGCATACCTACTACGTGCTGGATGGCTGGACCGAGATGAACCACCCCGTTGCCGGTACCTACCTCATGCCGATCCTGGGCCAGCAGATCGGCCCGGTGAACGACGACGGCAACATCCCGGCGCCCACCGACTTCCGCACCGTCGTCGCCCGTGACCTGGAGCAGGTCTTCCAGGACGAGTACATCCTGGGATTCCAGCAGGCGATCAACCAGGAATGGTCGTATGGCATCAACGCCACCTATCGCAAGGTGAACCGCGCCGTGGAGGACACGCGCATCAACCATGTGGAGGGATGCCCCTGGTATTCCGGCGACTTCCCCATCATCAACCCGGGTGAAGTCAACACGCTGTGGTGCCCGGATACGAACGACTGGATCACCTTCGACTCGTCCCAGGACGGTTACATCGCTTCCGGCAGCGGCGAAATCCACGGCTACAAGAAGCCCAGGCGCACGTACAAGGCGGTCGAATTCCAGCTGGACCGCGCCTGGGATGACAAGTGGGCGTTCAACGCCAGCTACCTCTGGTCGAAGAGCGAGGGCAATATCGAAGGCCCGGTGAACTCGGATACCGGCTACGCCGATACCAACCTGGTGCAGTTCTACGACCACCCGGCGGTCAACGAGCGCTATGGCGTGCTGTTCAACGACTTCCGCCACCAGATCAAGCTGCGTGGCAGCTTCAAGCTCAATGAGATGTGGAGCTTCGGCGCCTCGTTCTCCGCGCGCTCCGGTGGTCCGATCACCGCCTTCGGCGTGCGCTGGCCCAACGACAACCGCGGCTTCGGCCCCGGCGAGTTCAGCGGTGGCGGCTCGGGCTGGCTGTGCGTGGCGAATTGTTCCAGCATCAACCGCGAACTTGTGTACAGCGAGCGCGGCGCGTTCGGCCGCATGCCATGGGTAAGGGATCTGGGCGTCAATGTGACCTGGACCCTGCCGGTGGAGGACGTCGACCTGAAGGCGCGCTTCTCCGTGTACAACGTGTTGAACAGCCAGACCGAAGTCAACGTGCATTCGCGTTACGAAAGCACCGCCGGCACCCGGATGCCGTACTTCGGGGAGGGTACCGTCTGGCAGGCGCCGCGCTACATGCAACTGGTCGTGACCTGGAACTTCTGAGGCAAGCGCGCGGGCGGCCTCTGGTCGCCCGCGCAGGAATCGGCCACGCCGGGCATCCGGCGTGGTCCCGCAGCACGAGGACACCCATGACACTGGAGCCCAGGACCGCGCCCAGCGGTGCTGCCCCTGCCGCGACGGCAGGAACCTCCGGCGCGACGCCGGAATCCTTCGATGGTATCGCCCTGGCGACCCTCGGCGCCGCCTTGCCTACTCCCTTCCACGCCTATTCGGCCAACGACATCCGCAGCCGCATCGATGAGTTGCAGGCCGCCCTGCACGGGCTCGATGCGATGGTCTGTTTCGCGGTCAAGGCCAACCCCAACCTGGCGATCCTGCACCTGATGGCGCAGGCCGGGCTGGGCGCGGACATCGTCTCGGCCGGGGAAATGCAACGCAGCCTGCGCGCGGGCATCCCCGCGCAGCGGATCGTGTTCTCCGGGGTCGGCAAGACCGCGGAGGAGATCGCGCTGGCGCTGGAAGCCGGCGTGGCCCGTTTCAACGTGGAGTCGCTGGACGAGCTGGAAACCCTGCAACGCGTCGCCCGCGCGCATGGTTGCATCGCCCACGCGGCGGTGCGGATCAATCCGGACGTGGACGCGGGCACCCACCAGAAGATCTCCACCGGCAAGTCCGAGAACAAGTTCGGCGTCGACCTGTACCAGGCCAGGCGCTGGTT
>SEHC01000526.1 GCA_004173415.1 Lysobacteraceae bacterium | reverse complement strand
AAGTTCGACAACCTGTACGGCTGCCGCGAGTCGCTGGCCGACGGCCTCAAGCGCGCGATGGACGTGATGCTGGCCGGCAAGGTCGCGGTGGTCTGCGGCTACGGCGACGTCGGCAAGGGTTCGGCGCATTCGCTGCGTGCGTATGGCGCCCGCGTCGTCGTCACCGAGATCGACCCGATCAACGCCCTGCAGGCGTCGATGGAAGGCTTCGAGGTCAACACCGTCGAAAGCACCCTGGGCCGCGGCGACATCTACGTCACCACCACCGGCAACAAGGACGTGCTGACCATCGAACACCTGAGCCGGATGAAGGACCAGGCCATCGTCTGCAACATCGGCCACTTCGACAACGAGATCCAGGTCGATGCGCTGAACGCCTTCCCCGGCGTGACCAAGCTCAACATCAAGCCGCAGGTGGACAAGTACACCTTCCAGGACGGTCGGGCGATCTTCCTGCTGGCCGAAGGCCGCCTGGTCAACCTGGGCTGCGCCACCGGCCATCCCAGCTTCGTCATGTCCAACTCGTTCTCCAACCAGACCCTGGCCCAGATCGACCTGTGGGCGAACAAGGACAAGTACGAGCCGAGCGTCTACATCCTGCCGAAGAAACTGGACGAGGAAGTCGCGCGCCTGCACCTGGAGAAGATCGGGGTCAAGCTGACCACGCTGACCGAGCAACGCACACGGGCGGCTTCGGCCGCCCGTTCTCATTCCAGCACCAGAGATCCCGCGATGGCCGGCGTCCCCGTTTCCTTCGAGTTCTATCCTCCCAAGACCGACGAACAACGCACCCAGCTGGACCGCACCGCGGAAAAGTTGAAGGCCCATTCCCCCGAGTACGTGTCCTGCACGTTCGGCGCGGGCGGGTCGACCTTGAGCTACACCTCGGAGACGGTGCGCCACCTCAACCAGACCCACGGCTTCGACGCCGCGCCGCACCTCTCATGCGTGGGCGGCAGCCGCGAGGAAATCCGTGAGCTGTTGCGGCTGTACCGCGCACTGGGATGCAAGCGCATCGTCGCGCTGCGTGGCGACCTGCCATCGGGCATGGGCCATCCCGGCGACCTGCGCTATGCCTCCGAGCTGATCGAATTCATCCGCGCCGAGCATGGCGATGCGTTCCACATCGAAGTGGGCGCCTATCCCGAAACCCACCCGCAGGCCGACGACGCGCTGGTCGACCTGAGGCACTTCAAGGCCAAGGTCGAGGCCGGCGCCGACGGCGCGATCACCCAGTATTTCTACAACGCCGACGCCTATTTCCACTTCGTCGAGCAAGTGCGCAAGCTCGGCGTCGGCATCCCGATCATCCCGGGGATCATGCCGATCTCCAACTACAGCCAGCTGCGGCGCTTCTCCGAAGCCTGCGGCGCGGAGATCCCGCGCTGGATCGGCAAGCGGATGCAGGCACTCGGCGACGACGCCGACGGCATCCGCGAGTTCGGCGCCGACGTGGTCGCCGGGCTGTGCAGGCGACTGATCGAAGGCGGCGCGCCGGCACTGCATTTCTATACGCTGAACCTGGCCAAGCCGACCAACGCGGTGCTCGCCAGGCTGCCATGAACGGAGTCGAAACCAAGGCTGCACTCCCAGTCCATTGAGGTTCATACAACGGCGTTTTCCACACGCCGCGTAGACGTCGGCGCGACGAGCATGCGCAGCACCCCCAGCGTGCCGCAGGCCGTGCCATGAATACCCGAGCCCGTACCGTCATCACCCTGCTTTCGGTCGTCGCCCTTTCCGCATTGCCGTGGTCGCATTCCGTCCAGGCTGGCAGCGGCCTGCAACGCTGCCAGAACGCGGACGGCAGCATTTCCTACACTGACCGTGGCTGCGCGGTACTCGGCAGCAAGCCGATGCCGGTGCCGGCCGAACTGCTGACCCGGATCGCAAGCGAGCAGTCACGCGAGGAACAGACCGCGGAACTGGACGCTTTCCCGGAAATCGCCGAGACCAACTACACCCCCGGCCGCCGTTCTCCGCTGGGCGGCTGCGCGCGCAGCAAGCAGCAGTTGCTGGCGGACCTGCGCGGCGCCTTCGCCCTGGGCAACGTCAACCGCCTGGCCGAGAGCTACCACTGGGTCGGCAAGTCCAATCGCCAGGCGCAGCAGCAGATGTTGCAGCTGGAGCGGATGGCCGGTGAGGGCCTGCTGGAGGCGCAGCTTTTCGACGCGCAGATCGGCCTGGGCGCCGGCGACGGATCGGCCGCGATGCTGCAGCTGACCCTGGGCCAGGATCAGCCCCGGCAAGTCGTGGACCTGGATGTGATGCGCTACTCGGGCTGCTACTTCGCCCGCATCTGATCGCAA
>SEHC01000083.1 GCA_004173415.1 Lysobacteraceae bacterium | reverse complement strand
AAGCGCCGCGGCAAGGTCCGCGCCGGCAAGCTGTACTACCTGCGCGACCTGGAAGGCAAGGCTGCACGCATCAAGGAAGACCTGGCTGCCGGCCAGCAGGCCAAGGCCGCCAAGCTGGCTGCCGCCGCCGCTGCCGCTTCGGCCGAATAAGCTTCCGTTCGAGATGTCGCGCGACGGCCACCTCCGGGTGGCCGTTTGCGTTTGTGCGATCAGGACCCGCCCGTGCCGGGCACCGCGACCGTCGCCTTTGGCAGCGAGCCGACTTCGGCGGGAATGGCCCCTTCGCCCACGTACGGCGCCAGCATGTGCGCCTTCCGCCATCCGCCCCCCTGGTGGCGGGCCAGCGAGAGCGGCATCGCGCACGCGGCGCCGGCCGCAAAGCTCCACCACAATGCATCGATGCCGATGATCGCCTGCATCAGGTTGGCGAAGGGCACGCGTATGCCGCACTGGCAGAAACCGGGGGGCAGCGTTTTCGCGAGTACCGCACCGTGGCTCGGAATACGCCGGAGATGATGAAGGTCAACGTGGCGCTGGCACCCTAACATCGCGTTCATTGGGCCGATGCAGAATATGGCCTGGCGTGCAGCGGAGCCGGGGTGATGCCTGGCGCGGCGTGGCGTCGCGACGCTTGCATTACAGCGGGAGAACCATGGTCCAGGCGATCGAATCCATCACCGGCCTCGCAAGGCTCGACGTGTGGTTATGGGCCGCGCGTTTTTTCAAGACCCGTGCGCTGGCCAAGGCCGCCATCGAGAATGGCAAGATCGAAGTCGACGGGCAGCGTGCAAAGCCGGCGCGGCAGGTGCGCGCCGGTGACATGTTGGTGATCGTGCGTGGCGAGGAAACCTTCCTGGTACAGATCCTTGCCCTTTCCAGCAAGCGCGGCGCCGCGCCGGTGGCCGCCATGCTGTATCGCGAGGATGAGGCCGCGCGCCAGTTGCGTGAAGCCCAGCGCGCGCAGCGCGCGGCCGAACGCAGTGGCTACCAGGCACCGGAACACAAGCCCGACAAGCGGGCCCGGCGTCTGATCCAGGCCCTGGGCGATATCGACGCGTTCTGACCCCACGAAAACAGCAACGCCGGCGTGATTGCCGGCGTTCCTTTTCCCACGTTGCGGCGAATTCGCTTGTCAGCGCTTTCCGCCCAGCATTCCACCACCGATCTTCAACAGGTCGCCCAGGCCCAATTGGCCATCGCCATCCTGATCCAGCACGGCACCCAGCAGGCCGCCGCCCAAACCGCCCTGCTGTTGGGCAACCTGGCGCTCCTGGCCGAGGATCTGGCTCAGCCCGCTCGCATTGGCGTTGCCCTGGCCCATGAAGCGCTGGGCCAGGAAAGACAGCACGATCGGCGCCAGGATCTTCATCAGCATCCCGGCCTTGTCACCCCCCAGGCCGGTAGCCTGGCCCAGGCTGGCCTCGGCGCGCGGCTGGGCACCGCCGAAGATATGGCCCAGGATCGCAGCCCCATCGGTCTGGCGACTGGGGGCCGAGCCACCGCCCAGCACCGCACCCAGCACGCTGCCCAGGTCAAGCCCGGCATGGTCCTTCTGCAGCGCGCCGAACAGGGCCTCGGCTCCTTGCGGCTGCGCGGTGTTCTTGCCCAGGGCGCCAAGCAGCAGCGGCAGCGCGGCACTGATGGCGCTGGAGGTCTGCATCTGGCCGGTACCCAGTTGCTGGGACAGCTGTTGCAGTGGCGCGCCCTGCAGTTGCTGGAACAGTTCTTCGGCGAGGCTGTTGGTGCTCATGGCTTCTGTCCTCCGGGACGCGTGGGTGGAACGGACGTCCATGCTAGCGCGGTTTCGGGAGTGGCTGCCCCGGCGACAGACCGCTGGTCGGGTACATGACGATGCAAAGAAAAGGGGCGCCCTGGCGGCGCCCCTCTCGATTCCAGCGGGTTGCAGGACGCAGGGAATGCGTCCCGCGCGCTCAGGCCAGATCGAAACGATCCAGATTCATCACCTTGGCCCAGGCCACCACGAAATCCTCCACGAACCTGTCCTGTCCGTCCGCGCTGGCATACACCTCCGACAGCGCGCGCAACACGGCATTGGAACCGAACACCAGGTCGACGCGGCTGCCCGTCCACTTGACGGCACCGGTCTTGCGGTCGCGACCCTCGAAGGCCTCGCGTGCGTCGGAAACCGGCTTCCATTCGGTACCCGGGTCGAGAAGGTTGACGAAGAAATCGTTGCTCAGCGTGCCTGCGCGATCGGTGAACACACCGTGCTGGCCGCCATCGGTATTGGCGCCAAGCACGCGCAGCCCGCCCACCAGAACCGTCAGTTCCGGTGCAGTGAGGGTGAGCAGCTGCGCGCGGTCGACCAGCATCGCTTCGGCAGGCACGCCGAACCGTTGCCTGGCGTAGTTGCGGAAGCCATCGGCGACCGGCTCCAGCACCGCGAACGATTCGACGTCGGTCTGGTCCTGGCGCGCGTCGGCACGGCCTGGCGCGAACGGCACGCTGACGTCCTTGCCTGCGGCCTTGGCCGCCTGCTCGACGCCCACGCCACCGGCCAGCACGATCAGGTCCGCAAGCGAGATCTTCTTGCCGGCGGTTGCGTCCAGGTTGAACTCGGACTGGATCCGTTCCAGCGCCTTCAATACCCTGGCCAGTTGCGCGGGCTGGTTCACTGCCCAGTCCTTCTGCGGGGCAAGGCGGATGCGTGCGCCGTTGGCGCCGCCACGCTTGTCGCCGCCGCGGAACGTCGACGCCGATGCCCACGCGGTCGAGACCAGCTCCGGCACCGACAGGCCGGACGCGGCGATCTTCGCCTTCAGCATGCCGATGTCGGTCGCATCCACCAGTGCGTGGTCGATGGCGGGGACCGGATCCTGCCAGATGAGTTCCTCCTTGGGCACTTCCGGGCCGAGGTAACGCGCGCGCGGCCCCATGTCGCGGTGGGTCAGCTTGAACCAGGCGCGTGCAAACGCATCGGCGAAGGCCTGCGGGTTCTCCAGGAAACGCCGGGAAATCGGCCCGTAGATCGGGTCGAAGCGCAGCGACAGGTCGGTGGTGAGCATCTTCGGGCGCTGCTTCCTCGAAGCGTCGTGCGCGAGCGGTACGTCTTCGGGCGCGTCCTTCGCCACCCACTGGTGCGCGCCAGCGGGTGATTTCTCCAGTTCCCATTCGAAGCCGAACAGATTCTCGAAGAACTTGTTGCTCCACAGCGTCGGCGTCTGCGTCCAGGTGACCTCGATGCCGGAGGTGATGGTGTCGCCGCCCCTGCCGCTGCCGAACTTGTTGTGCCAGCCCAGACCCTGGGCCTCGAGTTCGTCGGCTTCAGGTTCGGCGCCGACATTGTCGGCCGGTCCGGCCCCGTGGGTCTTGCCGAAGGTATGGCCGCCGGCGATCAGGGCGACGGTTTCCTCGTCATCCATCGCCATTCGCGCGAAGGTATCGCGGATGTCCTTCGCTGCCAGCAGCGGATCGGGATTGCCGTCCGGGCCTTCCGGGTTCACGTAGATCAGGCCCATCTGCACGGCGGCCAGCGGATTCTCCAGCCGGCGCGAATGGACATTGCCATCGGCGTCTTCGTCGCTCACAAGCACGGCGGCGTCACCGGGTTTCTCCACGCCTTCGGACCCATGCGCGTAGCGCACGTCGCCCCCCAGCCATTTGTCCTCGCGGCCCCAGTACACGTCCTGGTCGGGCTCCCAGACATCGGGGCGGCCACCACCGAAGCCGAAGGTCCGGAAACCCATCGTCTCCATGGCGACGTTGCCGGCAAGCAGCATGAGATCCGCCCAGGAAATCCGCTGGCCATACTTCTGCTTGATCGGCCACAGCAGGCGCCGTGCCTTGTCCAGGTTCACGTTGTCCGGCCAGCTGTTGAGCGGGGCGAAGCGTTGCTGCCCGCGGCCACCGCCGCCGCGACCATCCTGGATGCGGTAGGTGCCCGCGCTGTGCCACGCCATGCGGATGAACAGGCCACCGTAGTGGCCGAAATCGGCCGGCCACCAGTCCTGGGAATCGGTCATCAGCTCACGCAGGTCCTTCTTCAGCGCGTGGTAATCGAGCTTGTTGAATTCCTCGGCGTAGTTGAATCCCTCGTCCAGTGGATTGGATTTCGCCGAGTGCTGGTTCAGGAGGTCCAGGCGCAACTGGTTGGGCCACCAGTCGCGGTTGGTGGTGCCGCCACCGGCGGTCTGGTGGAACGGACACTTGGATTCAGTGGACATGGTTATCTACCTTCTGGCTGTCGTGGCGGGTGATCGGCAAGTTGCGCACTGCGGACATCTGGAGGCGACCGGAATCCAGGTGCCAGGACGGTGAAAACGGATTGACCCCAGACCGGCGGCCAGGCGCCCTCGCGGTTCCCCATCGCGGTGAATGCGGCAAGCGGGCGGAGAGGATCGGCCCGGATCCCCAGCATCGGCGGATGGCGCAAGACTAGTCGATCATAACGATCGATGAAAATCGTTTATGACGAAGGATTCGATAGGGTGATTAGATGGTGCGATGCGCCACGATGACCTGGCTCGCCGGGCATTGCCTGGAACGCCTCAGTCCGAACGGTCAGAGCAGCGCCTTGAGGCGATAGAGCGCTTCCAGCGCCTGCTTCGGCGTCAGCTCGTCCGGATCAAGCGCGGAAAGCGCTTCCTGCGCAACCGAAGCCGCCGCCGCGAACAGGCCGAATTGCTGTGGCTGGTCGAGCGCTTGCGGCGCCATCTGCGCGGCGTGGGTCTCGTTGCCGCGCTGCTCAAGCTCGGCCAGCCGTCGCCGCGCCTGCTGCACCGCCGCCGGGGGAAGGCCGGCCAGGGCCGCGACCTGCAGTCCGAAGCTGCGGTCGGCCGGACCCTCCTTCACCGCATGCATGAAGACCAGCGAGTCGCCGTGCTCGACCGCGTCCAGATGGGCGTTGGCGATGCCGCTGCCCGCTTCGGCCAGCGCGGTCAGTTCGAAATAATGCGTGGCGAACAGGGTGTAGCAGCGGTTGGTCAGGGCCAGATGCCGGGCTACCGCGTCGGCCAGGGCGAGGCCGTCGTAGGTCGAGGTGCCGCGGCCGATCTCGTCCATCAGCACCAGCGATTGCGGCGTTGCGTGATGCAGGATGTAGCTGGTCTCGCTCATCTCGACCATGAAGGTCGACTGGCCGCGGGCAAGGTCGTCGCCGGCGCCGATGCGGGTCAGGATGCGGTCGATCGGACCGATCACGGCCCGCAGCGCCGGCACGAAGCTGCCGATATGGGCCAGCAGCACGATCAGCGCGTTCTGGCGCATGTAGGTCGACTTGCCGCCCATGTTGGGGCCGGTGATGACCAGCATGCGGCGGTCCTCGTCCAGGACCAGGTCGTTGGGTTCGAACGGTTCCTCGCGCACCGACTCCACCACCGGGTGGCGACCACGTTCGATGCGCAGGCCCGGCTCTTCCACCAGAACCGGCCGCGACCAGTCCAGGGCCTGCGCGCGCTCCGCGAAACCGGCCAGCACGTCCAGTTCGCTCAGTGCGCCAGCGCAGCGCTTGAGCGGTTCCAGGTCGCGGTTGAGCGCGTCCAGCAGTTCTTCGTACAGCAGCTTCTCCCGCGACAGCGAGCGTTCCCGCGCCGACAGCACCTTGTCTTCGAAGGATTTCAGTTCCTCGGTGATGTAGCGCTCGGCGTTGCTTAGGGTCTGCCGGCGCGTGTAATGCACCGGGGCGCGTCCGGACAGGGCCTTGCTGATCTCGATGTAGTAGCCATGCACGCGGTTGTAGCCGACCTTCAGCGAGTTGATGCCGCTGCTTTCACGTTCACGGGCTTCAAGGTCGACCAGGAACTGGTCGGCATGGGTGCTGAGTCGCCGCAGTTCATCCAGCTCGGCATCGTGGCCGGTTGCGATCACGCCACCGTCGCTGAGTTTCATCGGCGGCTGCTGGGCCACGGCGCTGGCCAGGTGCGCGGCGGTGGAAGCGTGTTCGCCCAGCTCGGCCGAAAGGGCCTGCAAGCGTGGCGAATCCAGTCCGGCCAGCGCGGCCCCGATCTCCGGCAGCAGGGCCAGGCCATCGCGCAAGGTCGACAGGTCGCGCGGGCGCGCCGAGCGCAGGGCGACGCGGGTGAGGATGCGTTCCAGGTCGCCGAGCGCGCGGAATCGTTCGCGCAGTGCCTCGTCGGCGCGGGTCTCCAGCAGCGTCGCCACCGCCTGGTGGCGCTGGCCCAGTACCTGCCGGTCGCGCAGCGGCCGGTGCAGCCAGCGGCGCAACAGGCGGCCGCCCATCGGGCTGACCGTGGAGTCCAGTACTCCCAGCAAAGTGTTGCGGGTATCGCCGTCGACGCGGGTGTCCAGCTCAAGGTGGCGGCGGGTGGCTGCGTTCATGGCGATGGCTTCGCCCGAGGATTCCATTGCGATGGAGGTCAGGTGCGGCAGCCGCTGCTTCTGGGTTTCCTCGACGTAGCCGAGCAGGGCGCCGGCTGCGGCGGTGGCCAGCGGACGGTCTTCCAGGCCGAAGCCGGTGAGGTCATGGAGGCCAAAGAATTTCAGCAACTGCCGTCGGCCGCTGTCGGCGTCGAACAGCCAGGGCGCTCGCCGGCGCATGCCGGTGCGTGCCTGCAGGAAGGCGGGCAGGCCCTCTTCATCTGGAATCAGCAGTTCGGCCGGCTCCAGGCGGGAAAGCTCCGCCTCCAGCGCATCGGCGCTTTCCACTTCATTGACCAGGAAGCGCCCGCCGGCCAGGTCGGCCCAGGCCAGGCCGTAGCCCTGGCGACCACGCGCGACCGCCATCAACAACGTGTCCTTGCGCTCGCTGAGCAGGGCTTCGTCGGTCACCGTGCCCGGGGTGACGATGCGCACCACCTTGCGTTCGACCAGGCCCTTGGCCAGCGCGGGATCGCCGATCTGTTCGCAGATCGCCACCGATTCGCCCAGCGCCACCAGCCTCGCGAGGTAGCCTTCGTAGGCGTGCACCGGGACCCCGGCCATGGGGATGGGCGCGCCGGCCGAGCTGCCTCGCTGGGTCAGGGTGATGTCGAGCAGCCGCGCTGCCTTGCGTGCGTCGTCATAGAACAGCTCGTAGAAGTCACCCATCCGGAAGAACAGCAGCAGATCCGGGAATTCCGACTTGGCAGCGAAGAACTGGCGCATCAGGGGGGTGTGTTCCGGCGACTTGTCTTTCATGGGCATCTGCAGGGGAGGGGCGGCGCTGGACACTGGGTCGACCGTTGCGAACGGGCTGCAGTTTACCGGTCGCGGTGCAACTGCTGCTGGCCGGCATGATCCAGAGGTGGCAGGCGTCGACCAGGATGGGTGGCCCGTGGTCGCATGTCGTGTCCGTATGTCGCCCGAGACGGCTCGCGTGCATGTGAGGAACATGCGTGGCCGCCAGGCCGGCAAGTCGTGTTGTCATCTCTCCGGGTCTAATGTGCGATCCGGCAGTGCGCACGCTTGTCCACGGAAAGCCGGGCGGGTGATGGCGGGGCAAGGTGGTCGCACTGTGGAGATGAAGGGTGGCTGCGACCGGGGCGGGCCGATGCCGGCCGCGGTGGAAATGTGGATCACCGGCGCATTGTTCGAAACCGTCCAGCCAGTCCGGGTACGTTCCCATCCCGATTGAAGGGGCCGGGTATGGGTGCACTGCAAAATGCCGTAAAGTAAAGATGGTGTTAATTTCGGGCTATGCAGGGGTTCTGCTGATTGTTGGTCCGTCGCCGGTTCCTATTCGTTTTGCCTGTAACCATTTTGAAGACCCTGGGAGGGGAAACATGGTCGTCGTGAAACCGCAGCACAAGCTGCTTGCCTTAGCCGTATTCGCCGCACTCTCCGCAATTCCGCAGGCCTATGCACAAGAGACCCCGGC
>SEHC01000525.1 GCA_004173415.1 Lysobacteraceae bacterium | reverse complement strand
CCCAGGGCCACGCGGAAACCGGTCATCACCTCGTCGAAGATCAGCAGCGTGCCGTACTGCGTGCACAGCTGGCGCAGGTGCTGCAGGTAGCCCGCGCGCGGCGGGATGCAGTTGGCGTTGCCGACCACCGGTTCGATGATCAGCCCGGCGATCGAGTCGCCCTGCGCGGCGAACAGCTGCGTGGCCGCTTCGAAATCGTTGTAGGGAAGGGTCAGGGTCAGTTCGCTGAGGCCGGCGGGCACGCCCGGCGAGGTCGGCACGCCCAGGGTCAGCATGCCGCTGCCGGCCTTGACCAGGAACGAGTCGCCATGGCCGTGGTAGCAGCCCTCGAACTTCACGATCTTCGAACGCCCGGTGGCGCCGCGGGCCAGGCGGATCGCCGACAGCGTGGCCTCGGTGCCGGAGTTGACCATGCGCACCATCTCGCAGGAAGGCACCAGGCGGGTGATGGTCTCGGCCATGGTCACTTCCGCCGCGCACGGGGCGCCGAACGACAGGCCATCGCCCACCGCCGTTTCCACCGCCGCGCGCACCGCCGGATGGTTGTGGCCGACGATCATCGGCCCCCAGGAGCCGACGTAGTCGATGTAGCGGTTGCCGTCGACGTCGAACAGGTAGGGCCCGTCGGCGCGCTGCACGAAGAAGGGCTCGCCGCCGACCGACTTGAAGGCGCGGACCGGGGAGTTCACCCCACCAGGCAGCAGTTCCTGGGCGCGGGTGAACAGGGCGTGGGATTTTTCGTGGTTCATGGTGTCGTTGATCCGGGAAGCGTCATGGGATGGCGAGCGGCGGGATTTGCCCACCATGCCCTGCATGGGCAAAGGGCATCGGAGGTGCGACCCACGCCTAGGCGAAACATTGGCGGTAGGCATGGACGGCAGCCACCGGGTCGGCCGCGTCGTACACGCCGGCAATCACCGCGACCAGGTCCGCGCCCGCCCGTACCAGCGGACCCGCATTGTCCGGGGTAATCCCGCCTATCGCCACCCGCGGCACGCCCAGCGCCGCGGCTTCGGCCAGCAGTCGTGGATCGGCATGGCGGGTGCCGGCCTTGCTGCGGGTGGGGAAGAAGGCACCGAAGGCCACGTAGTCGGCGCCCGCGGCCACCGCCGCTTCGGCCAGCGCCAGCTGGTCCTGGCAGGTCGAACCGATCAGCGCCTGCGCGCCCAGCATGGCGCGGGCCGCGGCGATGTCGCCGTCGTCCTGGCCCAGGTGCACGCCGGCCGCGCCGACCGCCCGGGCCAGGCGCAAGTCGTCGTTGACGATCAGCGGCACGCCTGCCTGCTGGCAGAGGCCTTGCAGGGCCAGCGCCTGCTCATGGCGCAGCGCGTCGCCGGCGGTCTTGTTGCGGTACTGCAGCCAGGTCACGCCTGCGCCCAGCAAGGGCGCGGTGCGTGCCAGCAGGCGTGCGGTGTCGTCCTCGTCGGGGGTGATCAGGTACAGGCCGGTGGCTGTGTTGGCGGGAGGCGCCCAGCGCGAATTCATCGGGAAAACTTCCGGTGCAGGGTGGAGGATGGGACAATGCGGACCCGCTCGCCGACATTATCCCCCGATGACCGACTCCACCGACGCCCGCTACCAGACCTGGATGTGTGTCGTCTGCGGTTTCATCTATGACGAAGCCAAGGGCCTGCCGGAGGAAGGGCTGGCCCCGG
>SEHC01000524.1 GCA_004173415.1 Lysobacteraceae bacterium | reverse complement strand
AACGCGGTGTCGATCAGCTTCGCGCCGCGTCCCGGGGTGAGCAAGGGCCAGGCCCTGGAGATCCTGGACCAGGCGGCCAGGGAGATCCTGCCGCAGGGCTATTCGGTGGACTACGCCGGCGAATCGCGCCAGTTCAAGCAGGAAGGTTCGGCCATGCTGCTGACCCTGGCCCTGGCGCTGGTGGTGATCTTCCTGGTGCTGTCGGCGCAGTTCGAGAGCTTCCGCGATGCGCTGATCATGCTGCTGACCGTGCCGATGGCCATCTGCGGGGCGCTGCTGGCGCTCAACGTGCTGGGATTGCTGTCGGGGATCCTGCAGTTCATGGGCATCGAAGCCTTCCCCGGCATGAGCATCAACATCTATACCCAGGTCGGGCTGGTAACCCTGGTCGGGGTGATCTCCAAGCACGGCATCCTGATCGTGGAATTCGCCAACAAGCTGCAGATTGAACAGGGCCTGGGCAAGCGCGAGGCCATCGAGGAAGCGACCGCCATCCGCCTGCGCCCCGTGCTGATGACCACCGCGGCGCTGGTTTTCGCGATGGTGCCGTTGCTGATCGCCAGCGGCCCGGGCGCCGCCTCGCGCTTCTCGATGGGCGTGGTCATCGCCTCGGGCATGACCATCGGTACCGCCTTCACCCTGTTCGTGCTGCCCGCCTTCTACCTGTTCCTGGCGCGCGAGCACCAGGCCCAGGATCCGGTGGTCGTTGCCGACGCCGCCACCGGTTCCGTGCCTCCGGCGCTGCCCACGGCGCACTGAGGCAGGAGTTTCCAGGGCGGTGGCCGGTCCATCGCCCTGGTGGTCGCGGTTGCGATCGTGCATCCGGCCCTGCCGAACGCAGGCCGGCCGCGTGCTAGGGTTCCGGTTCCTTCCCTGGAGCCGTCATCGATGCACGAAAAGCTTTTGTTCCTCCTCGCCATGGCGGTGCTGTGCGCGTGCAAGCCACCCGTGGGCCCCGAGGCGCAGGACGCACCGGCCGTGGCATCGGCACCGGCCTCGGCCGCGGCCAAGCGGATCGAAGCCGACGTGCGCGCCCTTGCCGACGACCGCATGGAAGGTCGCGACACCGGCACCCGCGGCTACGACCTGGCCGCCGAATACGTGGCCAGGCGCTACGCGGAAATCGGCCTGGCGCCGGCCGGCGACGACGGCAGTTTCTTCCAGCACGTGCCCTTGCTTAAGGCCGTGCGCGAGCGCGAAGGCGCGGCCTTCCGCATCCAGCGCGATGGTCGCACCACGTCGCTGGCCTTCCTCGACCAGTTCCTGCCGGGCGTCAACTACAACGCACCTGCGCACACGTTGACCGCCCCGGCGGTATTCGTCGGCCAGGCCGTGCGCGCGCCGGAACTGGGGCAGGACGACTTTGCCGGGGTCGAGGTGCGCGGCAAGATCGCCGTGCTGTTCAGCGGCGCGCCCAGGCGCTTCGACAACGATCGCCGCGCCTACTACGCCCACAGCGCGCAGAAACTGCAGTTGCTGAGCGACCTGGGCGCGGTGGGCGTGGTCATCGTAGGCACGCCGGAGAGCGAGCAGCGCGGTCCGTGGAAGAGTTCGGCGGCCAAGTGGGACATGCCGGGCATGCGCCTGCGCAATGCCGATGGGACCGGGCTCGACACCTTCCCGCGACTCAGGGCCAGTGCCTCGATCAGCGCGGACGCC
>SEHC01000082.1 GCA_004173415.1 Lysobacteraceae bacterium | reverse complement strand
TGTTCGCCGCGATCCTGGCGACCCTGGACCGGAAGGGCTTCGGCATCCACCAGGCGCGCGTGCTGGATGGACCCGGCGGCACCATTTTCGACACCTTCGAGGTGCTGCCCGCCGACAGCTATGCCAGCTCCGACCCGGCCGAGGTGGAGGCGGCGCTGGGCGCCGCCCTGGACGGCCCGCTGGAGAACGTGCGCACGTCCCGTCGCGCCTTGCCGCGACAGTTGAAGCATTTCCGGTTCGCGCCGAGGATCGAGTTCGGGACCACGCCGGACGGACGGCGCACCTTGCTGGGCCTGGTCGCCCCCGACCGGCCGGGGCTGCTTTCCGACGTGGCCCAGGTGCTGCGCGCGCAGGGCCTGAACGTGCACGACGCGCGCATCGCCACCTTCGGCGAGCGGGCCGAGGACATCTTCCAGATCACCGATGCACGGGGCCAGCCGCTGGCCGAGCCCACCCAGCAGGCGCTTCGCGATGCGTTGCGCGCCAGCTTCGAAAAGACAAACTGAAGAAGGACACCGCGTTTCCAATGAACAGCACCGCCCCAGCTACACACCCGCTCAGGTCCGGCATCGAGGAGGCGTTCGAGCGCCGGCTCGAACTGTCCGCCGCTGACACCGCGTCCCTGCGGCCGCTGGTCGGTGAGGCGATCGAAGGCCTGGAGTCGGGCCGCTACCGGGTCGCCGAGCCTGATGGCAACGGCGGCTGGCAGGTCAACGAATGGCTGAAGAAGGCGGTGCTGTTGTATTTCCGCATCAACGACATGGCGGTGATCGACGCGCATCCCGCGCCGTTCTGGGACAAGGTGGAGTCGCGTTTCGCCGGCTATGACCAGGCCCGTTTCCGCGAGGCCGGGGTCCGCGTCGTGCCGGGCGCCGTCGCGCGTCGCGGCACCTTCTTCGGCAAGGACGTGGTGCTGATGCCGAGCTTCGTCAACATCGGCGCGCACGTGGGCGAGGGCACCATGGTCGACACCTGGGCCACGGTGGGTTCCTGCGCGCAGATCGGCAAACACTGCCACCTGTCCGGCGGCGTCGGCATCGGCGGCGTGCTGGAGCCGTTGCAGGCCTCGCCGACCATCATCGAGGACCACTGCTTCGTCGGCGCGCGCTCGGAGGTGGTCGAGGGCGTGATCGAAGCGTGGTGGTATCGGGTTCGCTGCCCGCGCAGGACGGATCCCATTCGCTGTATTGCGCGGTGATCGTCAAGCAGGTCGACGAGAAGACGCGTTCGAAGACTTCGATCAACGAACTGTTGCGCGGACTGGCGGACTGATTTCTTGTTGGTCGTTTCCGCGAAGGCGGGGACGACGATTCATTTTTTCGCGGGGAACGCATGACCACCCTTTATGGCCTCAAGAACTGCGACACCTGCAAGAAGGCCCGCAAGTGGCTGGACCGCTTCGGTGTGGAGTATTCCTTTGTCGACTACCGCGATGACAAGCGCTCACCCGAGACGCTGATGGAGTGGGCGAAGCAGGCGGGCGGATGGAACGAGCTCGTCAACAAGTCCTCCACCACCTGGCGCCAGTTGCCGGAGAACCGCAAGGCGCCCGGCTCGCAGGCGGAGTGGAAACTGCTGCTGCGCGAGTACCCGCAATTGATCCGCCGGCCGGTGGTGGTCACCGAGGACGGAGTGATGACCCAGGGCTTCAGCGACAACGGCTTCAAGCAGCGTTTCGGGATCGACAAGTGAGCGAAGTCCTGGCCCTGGCCAGTGAGCTGATCCGCCGCCGCTCGGTGACGCCGGCAGACGAGGGTTGCCAGTCGCTGATCGCGGCGCGCCTGCAGGCGGCGGGGTTTGATTGCGAGCGCCTGCGCTTCGCCGAAGTGGACAACCTCTGGGCCACCCATGGCAGCGGCGCGCCCGTCCTGGTATTGCTCGGCCATACGGATGTGGTGCCGTCGGGACCGGTCGAGGCATGGGCCAGCGATCCGTTCGAACCGGCGATCCGCGATGGGGTGCTTTACGGGCGCGGCGCGGCCGACATGAAGGGGAGCGTGGCCGCGTTCGTGGTCGCGCTGGAGCAGTTCGTCGCCGCCCATCCCGGCCATGCGGGTACCGTCGCCCTGCTGCTCACGTCGGATGAGGAAGGCGACGCCATCGATGGCGTGCGCCGCGTGGCGGAGGTGTTCCGCGGGCGCGGCCAGTCCATCGACTGGTGCATCACCGGCGAACCTTCTTCCACGCGCAAGCTTGGCGACCTGCTGCGCGTCGGCCGTCGCGGCACGCTGTCGGCGACGCTGACGGTCAAGGGCGTGCAAGGTCATGTCGCCTACCCGGACAAGGCCCGCAATCCGATCCACCAGGCCTTGCCCGCCCTGGCCGAACTGGCGGGCCGAAGCTGGGACGGCGGCTACGAGACCTTCCCGCCCACCAGCCTGCAGATTTCGAACTTCAACGCCGGCACCGGTGCCAACAACGTGATTCCGGGCGAGGCGAGAATCCTCTTCAACCTGCGCTACAACCCGCACTGGACCGCGGTGCGTCTGGAACAGGAGACCGGCGCGGTGCTCGACCGGCACGGCCTGGAATACGACCTGCACTGGCACCGCGGCGGCGAGCCGTTCTACACGCCCGAGGGCAGGCTGCGCATTGTCGCGCGCGAAGTGCTGGGCGAGTTCGCCGGCGCGGTGCCCGAGGAGAGCACCGCGGGCGGCACTTCCGACGCGCGCTTCATCGCCCCGCTGGGTGCGCAATGCATCGAGGTGGGGCCGGTCAACGCCAGCATCCACAAGGTCGACGAGAACGTTTCGGTGTCCGAGCTGGAGGCCCTGCCTGCGTTGTATCGCAGGCTGCTGGAGCGATTGTTGCTGGAGTAACCAATTCCGCGCCAGCGCCCGCTTGCCATCGCCTGTGCAAACCGGTTAGTTTCGATCCATGAGTTCCGCCATCGCCCCCGCCGCCCACGATTCGAACCGCAACAACGCGGCGACGAACAATCGTGCGCGACCGATGCGGGGCTGCGACTAGGCGAAAAGCAACAGGCCGAATCACCAGGAACCCGCATCGCGAGATGCGGGTTTTTTTGTTCTCCCGATTTCCAGAACTCGACCACGGAGCTTCCCCCATGTGTTCCATTTTCGGCATCTTCGGCCTGCAGGCAGGCGACGACCTGCAAGGCCTGCGTCGGCAGGCGCTGGAGCTTTCGCAGCGGCAACGACATCGCGGCCCCGACTGGAGCGGCGTGTACCTGGACGCAGGCGCGATCCTGGTCCACGAACGCCTGGCCATCGTCGATCCCGCCGGCGGCTCGCAGCCGCTGCTTTCCGAAGACGGTGGCCTGGCGCTTGCGGTCAATGGCGAAATCTACAACCACCGCGAGCTGAAGAAGGAACTGAAGCAGCCCTACCGGTTCCTCACCGGCTCGGATTGCGAGGTCATCAACGCCCTGTACCGCGAGGACGAGCCGGCCTCGCTGCTCAACCGCCTCAACGGCATCTTCGCCTTTGCGCTGTGGGACAAGGCGCGCGGCAGCGTGCTGGTCGCGCGCGACCCGATGGGCGTGTGCCCGCTGTACTGGGGGCATGACCGCGAAGGCCGCTTGTGCGTGGCCTCGGAGATGAAGGCGATCGCCGGCCTGTGTGCCGATGTCGCCCAGTTCCCGCCCGGGCACTACTACGACAGTTCCGCCGGGGTGCTGGTCAGGTACTACCAGCGGCCATGGCGCGACTACGACGCCGTCGCCGGGGTCGAGGTGGACAGGCAGGAATTGCGTGAAGCCTTCGAGCGCGCCGTGCGCCGGCAACTGATGACCGACGTGCCCTACGGCGTGCTGCTTTCCGGGGGGCTGGACTCGTCGCTGGTCACCGCCGTGGCCGCGCGCTACGCCCGCCACCGCATCGAGGAGGACGACAAGGCCGAGGCCTGGTGGCCGCGCCTGCATTCCTTCGCCATCGGCCTCAAGGGTTCGCCCGACCTGGCCGCCGCGGCGATCGCCGCCGAAGCCCTCGGCACCGTCCACCATGGCTTCGAATACACTTTCGAGGAAGGACTGGACGCCTTGCCCGAGGTGATCCGCCACATCGAGACCTACGACGTCACCACCATCCGCGCCTCCACGCCGATGTACCTGCTGGCGCGGCGGATCAAGGCGATGGGGGTGAAGATGGTGTTGTCGGGCGAGGGCTCCGACGAGATCTTCGGCGGCTACCTGTACTTCCACAAGGCACCCAATGCGCGCGAGTTCCACGAGGAACTGGTGCGCAAGCTGGATGCGCTGCACAACTACGACTGCCTGCGCGCCAACAAGTCGATGATGGCCTGGGGGGTGGAGCCGCGCGTGCCGTTCCTGGACCGCGAGTTCATGGACGTGGCCATGCGCATGGACGCCAGGTACAAGATGGTCGACAAGGCCGGCAGCGGACCGGAGCGGATGGAGAAGGGGATCCTGCGCGCCGCCTTCGAAGGCTACCTGCCCGACTCGATCCTGTGGCGCCAGAAGGAGCAGTTCAGCGATGGCGTCGGCTACGGCTGGATCGATGGCCTGAAGGCGCATGCCGAAGCGCGGGTCAGCGACCGCGAACTGGCCGCCGCGGGCAAGCGGTTCCCGATCAACCCGCCGCTGACCAAGGAGGCCTACTACTACCGCAGCGTGTTCGAGGAGTTCTATCCGGGCCCTGCGGCGGCGGAAACGGTGCCGGGCGGAAAATCGATCGCGTGTTCATCGCCGGCGGCGCTGGCCTGGGACGCCAGCTTCGCAAGCGCCGCCGATCCTTCGGGCCGTGCCATCGCCGGGGTGCATAACGCAGCGCTGTAAGCACCCGTGCTTCCCCTGCTTGCGGGGAGAATAGCCTGCCCCCGCGACGGCGGGGGTGCCGAAGGCCGATGCGGGGCGGGCGAAGCTGCATGCTTCGCCTTCATCCGGCCCTTCGCGCTCGATCACTCCGGTTTCAAGGTAAGCGTGTGCTCGGTCTTCCCTGGCAGGAAGGGTGTGGTTCGCCCATGCACCCAGTCCTCGTGTCCGGCCCCCCAGAACGGCGACAGCGGGTTGCCGCTCTGGCCGCCGGGCATGTGGATGATGCCGTCGGCTTCATGGCCGGGCGACACCACCATGCGCTCGGACGCGCCGAATGAAGGACCTTGCACGCGCGGCATGGCGCCATCGCCGGGCAGGGGGTCGGCGGGCATGCACAGGGCCGGCTTGAGCATGCCGGGAAGCGCATTGGCCAGCGGGTGGCAGATCTTCGCGGTGTTGCGTTCGCCCCAGGTGCGTTGTCCCAGCGGTCCCTGCCCGGCCAGGTCGTCGCGGACCTGGCGCGCGGCGTCTTCGAGCAGGGCATCCCAGCTGGCGAAACGACGCGGCAGCAGGTGGGCCGGGCGCGCGTCCAGCAGCGGCCATGCCACGCCTTCGAGTTGCGGCAGGTCGGGCATCACGAAATCCTTGCCCAGCGCGACTTGGGCCGGCGCGGTCAGGCCATCTGCGATGCGCGCGTGCACGGCCAGGCGCCAGGCGCGGACGAGGCGATAGCTGACCGACTGGGTGGTGGCCCGCCCTTCCCAGCGGGCGGCGGCCGTGGACAGTGCGCCCAGCGCTCCGGCGGGCGCGCGCTTGCCCTCCTTCTGCAGCAGCGCCCACCAGCGGTCGAGGAAGACCGCGCGATCGTCCAGCTGGATCGCCAGCAGTTGCGGTTCGGTGAAGCGTTCGCGCGAAAACAGGTCATCGCGTATCTGCCTGGCCCGCGCGCCGAGCGCATAGCCGCCGTCGCCGGCCAGCTTGAGTCCCTCGGTGTCCATGGTCCGGTTGTTGGCGGTCCACAGCCGGTTCGATGCCGGATCCAGCAGGCGCGGCGAAGCGGTGGCATCGGTCAGCCAGGGACTGCAAGCTGCCGCCTCGGAACCAGCGGCCATGCCGCCGGTCGCGGGGGCAGGCGGGCTGCCGGAATCCAGTTCGACGCGCTGCTCCGGCGCGCTCGCCACGCAGCCGGGATCACGCCGGGGGAAGCCGCCGATGATGCGCCACCCGATCCTGCCGCTGGCATCGGCGACGACGAAATTCTGCGCCGGGATCCCGGCCTTGTCCGCCACTGCAAAGGCCTCGGTTATGTCGCCGGCGACGGCGAGGTCGGCGAATGACACCCGCAGCGAACCCCGCAACTGCGGGGTCCAGCGCAAGGCCAGCGCCTTGCCGCCCGCCGGCTCGTGGAGGACCGGGCCCCAGGCGGTTTCGCGGACGCTGAAGGCCACGTCGGCGCCGCCGGCCACGCGGATGGGCTCGTCGAAATCGCGGGCTGGCACGCAGGCGGCGGTCCCCGCGGGCGGCGCCTGCGCCGGCGATCCCTTCGGACACAGGGCCAGTTCGGCCCAGTCCGCCCAGTCGCCATAGCTGTTGGTGAAGCCCCAGGCGATATGCGTGTTGCTGCCCACGATCACCGCGGGCAGGCCAGGCAGGGTGAAGCCGGAGATGTCGACCTTGCCGCCGCGCGCGCGCGCATCCGGGTAGCGCAGGCGCGCCCGGAACCAGATGTTCGGAGCGCGCAGGCCCAGGTGCATGTCGTCGGCGACGATGGCCCGGCCGTCCGCGGTCAGGGCGCCGGACACCGCCCAGTTGTTGCTTCCCGGCGTGCCCTTGTCCGAAAGCGGTGCCAGGTCACCGCTGGCCGGCATCGGCAGGCGGGCGAGGTTCACCTCGTCGGCGCCCGGAAGCAGCGCGTTGCCGCGGGCCTGCCCGAACAGCGGCGCATCCCACTCGGTGCCGTCATGGGTCAGCAGCGCGAACAGCGCCGGCGGCAGCTGCGGCCGCATCTTCCACAACGCCAGCTCGCGTGTGTTCTGCGAATCCTGCAGGTCGAAGTACATGGCATAGCCGGTCAGGGCCGAGTCGGCCAGCTCCCAGCGCCGCGGTTGCTGGCGCAGCACCAGGTAGGGCCAGGGACGCACCCTGAGCGACGCCAGGCCGGCGTTGACGCCATCGGTATAGGCCTGCAGCTGGGCGGCCCGCTCGCCGGTGAACGCATCCAGGTTGGCCATCACCCGCGCGCGCATGCGGTGCACGCGGTGCTGCTTGTCCAGCTTCACCGCGATGGGACCGAACAGCTCGGCCAGCTCACCGGCCGAGGTGCGCCGCATCAGGTCCATCTCGAAGAACCGCTCCTGCGCATGCACGTAGCCGAGGGCACGGGCCATGTCGGTCTCGTTGGCCGCATCGAGGGTCACCACCCCCAGGGCATCGCGCTGGATGCTGACCGGTGCCGAGAGGCCCGGCAGGGCCGCTTGGCCCTGCAACCCGGGCAGGCTGCCCCGCATCAGCCACCATCCGGTTCCCAGCCCCGCCACCAGCAGCAGCAACAGCACGAGCGCAGCGCGCCTGATCCATTTGAGCATGGGGTTTCCCGGGCAGGGCAGGGTGGAGGAAGCGCCGATTATTCCATGCCGGCGGCGGGCGTGGATGCGAGTGATTCCGATTGAATCGCCGGGCCGGCCGATGCGGCACACTGCGCCCCTGCCCACCCAGGAGCGCGCCGGTGAAAGGCCATCCCGAAGTCGTCGATTACCTCAGGCAACTGCTGCGCGGCGAGCTGTCCGCCCGTGACCAGTACTTCATCCATTCGCGCCGCTACGAGGACCAGGGCCTCCACGTGCTCTACGAGCGCATCCACCACGAGATGCAGGAAGAGACCGATCACGCCGATGCGCTGCTGCGCCGCATCCTGTTCCTGGAAGGCGACCCGGACATGACGCCGACCCCGTTCACCGCCGGCAGGACCGTCGAGGAAATGCTGCGCAAGGACCTGGACCTGGAATATGAAGTGCGCGCCAGGCTGGCGGCCGGCATCGCGTTGTGCGAGACCCAGGGCGACTACGTCAGCCGCGCGATCCTGCTGGCCCAGCTGAAGGACACGGAGGAAGACCACGCGCACTGGCTGGAACAGCAACTGGGCCTGATTGGGCGCCTGGGCATCGAGAACTACCTGCTGACCAAGCTGGGCGAAGCCAAGCCGGCCAACTGAGCCGGAAGTCCTGCCCCGAGGGTTCAGGACTTGCGCAGGCGGTACACCGCCGTGGCCAGGGCGCTGACGCCTTCGGCGCGGAAGCGCGGCTCCTGGTCGAGGATGTCGCGCCGCTCCAGTGGAATCGCCTGCCAAGGGGCGGAAAACAACTTCGCCACTTCCGGGGCTTCCACCGAAAACGGCGGCCCGGCCTTCTCCTCCTGGGGATACTCCAGGGTGATCAGCAGCCCGTCACATCCGCCGGGCAGGGCCGCGTAGACCGTGTCCAGGTAACGACGGCGAAGGTCGGCCGGCAACGCGATCAGCGCCGCGCGGTCGTACACGCCGGCCACGTCGGCCAGCAAGCCGGCATCCAGGCCGAAGGCATCGCCGAGGATGATCTCCAGGTCGCCGGCGACGAAGTGTTCGCCATGGCGGCTGGAATGCCGTGCCGGCTGCAAGCCGGCCTTGGCGAAGAACTGCTGTACCGCCAGCGGCGACAGCTCGATGCCGAGAACGCGGTGGCCCTGCGCTGCCAGCCAATGCATGTCGAGGCTCTTGCCGGCCAGTGGAACCAGCACGCGGCTGCCTGGCGGGAGTCGTAGCGCCGGCCAGTGGGTGGCCAGCAACGGCATGACGTCATCGCGATGGAAGCCGATCTGCCCTTCCTGCCAGCGCTGCAGCCAGAAGTCCGCCTTCATCAATCCGCCTCCGCCACGCCAATGCCGCGGCATCCATATTCTGCCGCACCGGCCTGGACCGGTGCAGCGGCGATGCCGGACGCGCCGCTGCGCGCAAGGGCGCTGGATTGCCGGAGATCAGCAATCACTGGACATCCAGGCCGTCCACTTTCTGCCACCCCCGCGGCAACAATCCACCACGTGACGCCCGCGCGCCCACATATTCGTCCAGGTCCTTGAACGACAGCGTCATCGTGCGTTGTCCGCTCTTCACCAGCAGCGTGCCGCCCGGCGATACCGCCGCCACCGCCACCACCCGTTCGGTGCCCAGCTTGGCCTTGGGGATCTCGATGATCTTGTTGCCCTTGCCCTTGTCGAGCTC
>SEHC01000081.1 GCA_004173415.1 Lysobacteraceae bacterium | reverse complement strand
TGGATGTCGCAGCGCACCGAGGTCAGCGACGAGGAACTCGCCGAGCTCGAGACCCTGGTCGCCACGCTGCAATCCAAGCGCAGGGAGGGCTGAGCCATGAACGTGGATTTCGTCGTCGCCGTGCTGCTGCCGCGCCTGCTGTCCGCCAGCCTGCAATCGCTGCTGGTGGTCGCGGTGGTCCTGCTGCTGTGCAGGTCGCTGCCGCGCCTGTCGCCTTCGGCCCGGGCCGGCCTGTGGTGGCTGGCCTCGCTGCAACTGGTGGTGGGACTGCTCTGGTCCAGCCCGCTGTCGCTGGCGTGGTTGCCCGCCGACGCGCTGCAGTCGGTTTCCGTGCCGGTCGCGCACGCCGTCGAGTTGCCAGCACCGGTCGGTTCCCCGCTGCTGGCCGCCGCACCCCCGGCGCTCGCGAGCCCCGCGACCGCCACGCCCGCGGCCTGGTCGTGGCCCATGGCGCTGGCCTGGGCCTGGGTCCTCGGCCTGGCATGGATGCTGGCGCGCACGCTGCGTGGCTACCAGGCCACGCGCCAGCTGCTGCGCCGGTCGCTGGCCTGCGGCGATGCAAGCCTGTTGCAGGCGTTGCAACTGGCGGCCTCGGCCCATGGCTTGCGTGCGTCGCCGCGACTGCGGCTGTCGCGCGATATCGAATCGCCGCAACTGGTCGGCCCCTGGCGCCCGGTCCTGCTGCTGCCCGCCGATTACCTGCAGTCGATGCGCGACGACGAACTGGACATGGCCCTGACCCATGAACTGGTCCACCTGCAGCGCGGCGACCTGTGGTGGGGCATGGTCCCGGCCCTGGCCCAGCACCTGTTCTTCTTCCACCCGCTGGCGCACCTGGGCGCGCGCGAATACGGCCTGGCCCGCGAAGCCTCCTGCGATGCCGCGGTGATCGCCGGCAACCGACACTGCGCTCGCGATTACGGCCGCCTGCTCATCCGCCTGGGCGTCGCCGCCCGCCCCAGCGCCGGCCTGGCCAGCGCATCCCCCACCTTCCGCATCCTCAAAAGGAGGCTCGTCATGTTGCAGCACACCGCTTCACTCCCGCGCGTCGTCGCGCTGGCCATCCTCGGACTGGTCGCCGTGGTCGGCGTGGTCCCGTACCGGCTCACCGCCGCGCCGGCCATCGGGCAGGCAGCCGCGCCACGCGCGGCCAGCGCTGCCGTCCCGGCCACTGCCCGGGTCGCCCCCGTGGCGCCGGAAGCGGGGGCAACGCCCGCAGCGATCGCGCCGAAGGCCGTTGCCGGCAGTGGCGTCCGCGCGGCCAAGGTGCCGGCCTCCCCCGCGTCGAAGTCCGCGCCGATGCCTCCGCTGCCGGCCGTCCCGCCACCGCCGCACCCGAACCACGCAGCGCCGCCGGCGCCACCCGCGCCGCCGGCTGCTTCGCAGGTGCCCGCGCCGCCGGCACCGCCTGCGCCGCCGCCGCGCAGTTCCATGCACCACGATGGCGGTGGTTTTTCCTACGTGGTGCTGCAGGGCGACCATACCTATGCGCGCGGGTCCAGCGCGGACATGCGCGAAGCGCAGCGCCAGCGCCGCGGCAACGAGGAGCTGATGTGGCTGCGCAAGGGCGAGGTACGCTACGTGGTCCGCGACCCGGCGATCCTGAAGAAGATGCGTACCGTGCATGATGAAATGACCGCGCTTGGCGATGCCCAGATGCGCCTGGGCGAGCGCCAGGCACAGCTCGGCGGCCAGCAGGGCGAACTGGGGGGAAGGCAGGCGGAGATCGGCGCGCAACTGGGCCACCTGTCCGTACTCCAGGCCCAGCAGTCGCTGGCGCTGGCCGCCGGTCGCGTGGCGACGACGGCGCCACAGGCGCGCAGCGAAGAAAAATTCGCCTCGCTGCAGGCCCGGCAGCAGGCGCTGTCCAGGCAGATGGAGGCGCTGTCAGTCCGGCAGCAGGCACTGGGACGCGAACAGGCTGCACTGGGTTTGCGGCAGACGGCGGCCAGTGAGCGGGCCTCGCGGCAGGCCGCGGCGCTGGTGGAGCAGGCGGTGGCCAGCGGCGCGGCGCAGTTGGTCAAGCGCTGACGGGGAAGGTCAGCGCGCGTAGCTGTTCCAGCCTCCCGGCCGGCGCGCGTGGCGACATCGCCGCCACGCTGCCGCCTTCACGGTGCCTGCCTGGCCCCGCAAGCCAGGCATTTGCGGTAGCTGCCCTGCGGACCCTGCTGCAAACGTCCCAGCGGGCCGCCGCAGCCGGCGCATAGCGGCGTCTTCCCGCTTTGCCAGCGCCACAGGCGCAGGGTCGCTACCAGGCCTGCGACCAGTGCGGCCAGCAAGGCGATCGGCGGCAGCCATTTGACATAGGGAACCAGCGGGCTCAGTGCATGCACGTTGCCGGAGACCGAAGTCCAGGTCATGCCGATCACCGCCAACGCCAGGGCCAGCAAGGCCGGCAGGTAGGCGCGCACCACCATCCAGGCATAGCGGCTCATGCCATCGACCTGTCGGCCGCGGGCCCGCGCGCCTTCTCCAGCGCCGCGTCCAGGTCCTTGAGCCGGTAAGGCTTGGGCAGCACCTGCACGCCGATCGCCTCGGCCTTCTGTCTGGCCGCTTCGACGTGGCCTGTGGTCAGCACCACCGGCAGCCCCGAATGCAGGCGCCTGATCTCCTGCGACAGGTCGATGCCATCCAGCTGGCCGGGCATCATCACGTCGGAGAACACCAGGTCGAAGGCGCTGCTGGAAGCCAGCAGTTGCAGGGCGGCGTCCGCGTTCTCCACCCGGGTGACCCGGTAGCCCAGCGCTGCGAGCATCTCGCTGGTCAGTGCGGCCACTTCGTTGTCGTCCTCCACCAGCAGCAGCGAGCCGCGCGGGCTGGGCAGTTCGGCGGCCACTGCCGATGCGTGCCGTTCGGGCTGGCCGGCAGGCAGCTTGTCGGTGCGCGGCAGGTACAGGAACACGGTGGTGCCGTGTTGCGGTTCGCTCTGGATACGCAGCGCGCCGCGCGAGGAGCGGGCGAACCCATGCGCCTGGGCCAGGCCCAGGCCCGAGCCCTTGCCGATTTCCTTGGTGGTGAAGAAGGGCTCGAACACCCGTGACAGCACCTCCGGAAGTATCCCGGTGCCGGTGTCGGCGATGGACAGTTCCACGTAGTCGCCGAACAGTTCCTCGTCATTCAAGGCCGGCGCATTGCGCCCGCCCAGGGTGATCCGGCCACCGTTGGGCATGGCGTCGCGCGCGTTCACCGCCAGGTTCAGGATCACCAGCTCGAGCTGCCCGGGATCCACCTCGACCGGCCACAGGTCGGCGGCGAAATCGACCTGTACCTGGATGTCGCCGCGCAGGCTGCGCTCGAGCATCTCGCGCATGCCGCCGACGCGATCGGCCAGGTCGATGGCTTCGGGCCGCAGTGGGTGGCGGCGTGAGAAGGCCAGCAGCTGCCTGCTCAGCCCCGCGCCGCGCTCGACCGCCTGGCGCATGCCCTCGATGACCCGCTCGCGTCGCGCCGGGGCCAGGGAATCCATCACCTCCAGGCCGCCGGAGATCACCATCAGCAGGTTGTTGAAGTCGTGGGCCACGCCGCCGGTGAGCTGGCCCAGAGCTTCGATCTTCTGCGCCTGCCGCACCCGTTCCTCGGCTTCGGCCAGGCGCGCCTGTTCGGCCATGCGTTCGGTCACGTCGTAGACGACCACGAAGGCGCCCACCTGGCTGGCCGAGCGGTCGCGCAGCGCGTTGAAGCGCACGTCGTAGTAGTGGGTGGCCTTGCCGGGGATCTGCACGCTCTCGACCAGGTGGAAATCCTCGCCGCCGACCGCGCGCTCCCAGTGGGCGCGGATCCGCGCCGAGCGTTCCGGGTCGCCGCCGATCGCCTCCAGCAGGTGGTCGCCCAGCTTGAGGCGCTGGCCGTAAACCTGTTCGAACAGGTCGGCATAGGCCCGGTTGAAGGCGGCCACCTTGTACTCCAGGTCGATCACCAGGATGTAGGCATCGGAGAACTCGACCACGTCGGCAAGGATGTTGCGCTGGGCCACGGCGTCGGCGACGCGCTGCTCCAGGGTCAGGTACAGCTCGCGCACCACCTCCGAATCGACGCGCGCCTCGGTCACGTCGAAGCCCTCGACGAAGATGCCGGTGACCCGCCCCTGTGCATCGGTCACCGGCTGGTAGACGAAGTTGAGGTAGTGCTCGCGGGTAGTGCCGTCGGGGCCGGTGATCTCGAACCTGGCGCTGCTGCTGTTGACCGCCTTGCCCTCCTGGTAGACCTGGTTCAGCAGGTCCAGGTAGCCCTGCTGGACGACCTCGGGGAAGACATCGATGACCCTGCGACCCAGCACCGGGCGGTCGCCGGTCAGGCGCAGGTAGGCCGGGTTGGCCATTTCGTAGACGTGCTCGGGACCGCGCAGCATCGCCATGAAACCGGGCGCCTGCTCGAACAGCTCCTTCATCCGGTCGCGCTCGGCCAGGTGGTTGCGCTCGGCGATGACCTTGTCGCTGGTCTCGGTGCATACCACCAGCACGCCGCCGACCCCGTGTTCGGCCTCGGGCAGGTCGATGGGGCTGTAGCTGTAGGTCCAGTACACGTCCTCGCGAACGCCGTTGCGGGTGATCGGCACCAGCGCGTTCTCGTTCCAGGTCGCGCCGCGGCCCTGCATCACCTGTTCGATCTGCGGGCCGATGATGTCCCAGATCTCCTCCCAGCATTCGCGGCCGGGCTGCCCAAGGGCCGAAGGATGGCGCTCGGAGCCGATCGAGCGCCGGTAGGCGTCGTTGTAGAACTGGATCAGCTGCGGGCCCCACCACAGGAACATCGGATGGCCGGTCGACAGCAGCAGGCGAACCGCGGTCTTGAGCTGGTCCGGCCACGATTCCGCACGACCCAGCACGGTCGAATCCCAGTCGAACTCGCGCGTGCGTCGTCCCATCTCACCGCCGCCTTCGAGGAAGGCGAGCGGGTGCTTGGACATTGATGGTTCGGTCATGAAGGATTCCGTGACGGGCAGGGTAGTGCCCCATCGCTAAGGCCGCGGCGCACTATAGGCCGGACACTCGTCAAGGCGGTGTGCATCGCAGCGCCGCAGGGTGGGCGGGCGCCACGGAGCCATCGCTCGCCCGCGGCGCAGGCCGCCAGCGAACCGCAGGCCATCCAAGCCGCGCCCACCGCCGACGGCGGGATTCCAGGCGAAGCGGGGCACGGCATGGGCGATCATCACCGATCGGAAACCCCGGTCCGCCGATCCTGCGCGCAGGCGGCATCGCGGGCGTGCCGCACCGGCGCCTTGCGCCGGCCGGGCCGATCGGTGGTCGGGCGGCGCGCTCGGTCCGCTTCGATCCACCGTCCGCACGACCTGCATTCCCCTGTCCGCGGAGCAATGACATGACCAGCAAGAACACGATCTGCCTGTGGTACGACGGCGCCGCGCTGGAAGCGGCGACCTTCTACGCCCGGACCTTTCCCGACAGCGCGGTCGGCGCGGTCCACCACGCCCCCGGCGACTACCCTTCGGGCAAGCAGGGCGACGTGCTGACCGTGGAGTTCACGCTGATGGGCCTGCCGTGCCTGGGCTTGAACGGCGGCGACACGTTCAAGCACAACGAGGCGTTCTCGTTCCAGGTCGCCACCGACGACCAGGCCGAGACCGACCGGCTGTGGGACGCCATCATCGGCAACGGCGGCCAGCCAAGCGCCTGCGGCTGGTGCAAGGACCGCTGGGGCGTGTCGTGGCAGATCACCCCACGCGCGCTGACCGAGGCGATCACCGATCCGGATTCCGTGGCGGCCAAGCGCTCCTTCGAAGCGATGATGCAGATGACCAAAATCGACATCGCCGCGATCAAGGCGGCCCGCCGCGGCTGAGGCCTGCGCAGCGTTCGACCGGTCGGACTGACCGACCCTAGGGTGTCCGGGCCGCTGGCCGGTTCGACTGGCGATCCGGGGGCGCGGCCGCGTGCGGACCCAGGCGTTGCAGGCGCGCGCGCTTCAGGTTGGCGGACACGCGCGCCTGCAATGGGTCGGCCTGCCCCGACTGCGCGGCGCGGTGGCGCGGCGGGCCGCAGTCGGGGTGGAAGCGGCCGCTGGCCCCGCTGGTGGCCGAAACGGCCGGGGCGTGGAAGATGTCGCTGCGGTTGGCCGGGGTCGCGTTGTTGGCCTTGGCGAACAGCGGCACGAACACCGGCCCCACGCTGCCCAGGCTCTGGTAGTCGCCCAGGAAGAAGCCGCCATCGAAGGGCGCGCTGGTGCGCGGCGCCATCGCCAGGTCGAACGGCTCGGCGATGCGCGACTCGCTCCAGCTCCAGCCGCCGTCGGCCGAACGCGCCAGCCAGGTGTCGGTCAGCAGCGTCGCCGCCGGCCCATCGCTGCGGAAGTCGTAATAGCCGACCCCGACCATGCCATCCGCGCGCACGTGCACGCTGGGATTGAACGCGGCCACCCCGGCCGCCGTGCTGACCCGCCGGGGCAGGGTCCAGCTGGCGCCGCCGTCCAGCGAGCGCGAGATCACGATCGCATCCAGGGCGCCGCCATTGAAGCGCGCGTCCTGCCAGGCCGCGTACACCGTGCCGTTGGGGGCGGCGGCGATCTGCGGGATGATCGACTGGTCGCGCACCGGCGTGGCCAGCCACGGATCGCGCGTACCCACCGACTGCAGCGCCGCCACCGTGGTCGGCCCGGTCCAGGTCGTGCCCTGGTCGAAGGAGCGGATCACCGCGATCCGGGCCACGTAGTCGTCGCCCACGTAGTCGATCTGCACGAACAGGTTGACCAGGGTGCGATCGCGCGCCACCACGATCACGTTGCTGATGGTCTGCGCGTTCGGCCCCGGGTCGTAGGCCGGCCGTGCCGGCTGCCAGCTGGCCCCGCCATCGAGGCTGCGGGCCACGTAGGTCGGACCGCCGTTGTCGCCGGCCACCAGCCGGTCCCAGGTGGCGTACACCAGGTTGGGGTCGACCGGGTCGACGGTGACCGCGACCTTGTCGTTGAAGAAACCCGGCCCGTCGCGGATCAGCGGGACCGGGTTGCTCCAGCTGAGGCCACCATCGAGCGAGCGGCTGGCCACGATGGCATTGACCGAGCCGGACTGGAAAATCACCCCGCTGCTGGACAGGCCCACCGCGTGGACGATGCCGTTGCCGCCATAGGCCACCCACGGGTTGGATACCCGCGCGTAGTCGCCGCCATTGGCGAGGGTGCCGCCGCCGCAACGCGAGAACGGCAACGGTCTCCGGATCCAGCTTTGGCCACCATCGGTGCTGGCCGCGCCCATGATTCCCCGCGAGGAACCGTTCGACCACCGGTCCTGCTGCCAGATCGCGACCCGGCGGGCCGGATCGTGCGGATGGATGGCCAGCGATGGCTCCACTTCGGCGTTGACATAGTTGGTACCGCCGATGTCCTCGCGGTCGCAGCCGGGAGCGAAGGGCGAGGCGGCCGACACCAGCGCCTGGGGATCAAGCTTGGGCGCCGCGGTGGGCGAGGTGGCGGCCGGACGGACCGTCGGCGCCATACCCGTCTCGCTGGCCGAGAGCGCCGGGTGGGTGCCGGATCCGCCGCACGAGGCCAGTACCGGCGCCAGCAGCCAGGGCAGGATCCGGGGCAGGGCACCTGGGGATGCAGCACCCGGGTCACGCCCAGTTTCTCGACCTTGCCGCCGGACTTCTCGTAATCGGCGATATCGCTGGCGATGCGTTCGCTTTCGATCCGCTTGTGGGTATTGCCCTCGCTGCCGGCCGGTGGGCCCTTGGGGGCCGGGCCCTTGCTGCTGGTCTTCTTCGCTTTCATCTATCCCCTCCTGCGGGGCGGCGGACGCATCGTGCATCCCGGACTGCAGCCGCCGGATGCGGCAGCCAGCCCCACTATGCGCCTTTGCGCCGCCTCGCGCCGTGACGCCGGCCGTCCCCGGCCGTCGCCGCCAGCCCTCCCCGGCCGTCGCCGCCAGCCCCGATGGAGCCGCAGACCCGGGCTGCGCCGTCGTTTGCCGGCTTTGGCGGCATCGCGCAACCCGCACTGGCAACGACCCGTGCGGCCGTGCGAACGCGTTTACCGGGGGATTGCGAGGCCGTCGCCACCCGTTCATCCCACCACTACCTGGAGTAACCGATGCCGTTACCTTGCCTGCTGCTGTCCCTGCTTGCCCTGTCTTGCCTGTGCGCGCCCGCGCGGGCGCAGGTGCCGGAGGTGGGCACCCATCACGGCGATGCGGGGGCAATGGCGGCCGACTACGCCATGATGGCCAATCCCGGCAGCGCGGCGCGGATGTCCGATTCCGACGCCAGTTGCGAACAGCTGTACGCCGAGTCCGGATATCTGGAAACACGCATCGCCGCGCTGCCGCCGCCGGCCGATCCGATGGAGGCGGCCGCCCGCCTGCAGGAGGACATGTTCGCGCAAGGCGATGGAGGAAATGCAGCGCAACAACCAGGCGATGATGGCGGTCGCCCAGCTGCAGATGCGCAAGGGCCATGTCACCGATCTGTTCCTGTCGCGCAACTGCAAGGTCTCCGGCCTGGATCGCGGGCAGGTGGATGGCGCACGCGCCAGCCTGGAGGCCAGCGAAGGACGTGATGCGGCGTTGCCCCCGGCATCCAAGACGACCCTGAAGTCGAGTAGCGAAACTGCAACCGGCGCAGGCGCCGGTGACGCGGGTGCGCCAGTGGACGCCGGGCCATGAGCATGATGCGGCTCCGGCGTGAACTGGAGGCCTTGCTGCAGCGGCTGTTCTATCCAGCGTCGTGCCCGGTTCGGCCCGGGCTGCGCATGACGCATGCGCGCAAAGTCGCGCGGGGATGGAAACAGCCAATGGGACGATGAAGCGTGGCTGGACGCCGATGACACGTCGTTAGTCAGGTGATCATGGGTTTCGCCCCCGGGGCCGCACCGCGGTGAGCCCCACGCAGGCGGCAGGAATCCTGCCGCCTGCCGGGCGGTCGACCAAGCCCGCTGGTCAGGCCCCGACCCGCCTGCGCTCGGCCTCGAAGTCGTGGACCGGCCGTACTTCGACGCTGCCGGTCCGCACCCACGGGAATTCGGCGGCGATGCGCACCGCTTCCTCCATGTCCGCCGCCTCGATCAGGTTGAAGCCGCCGAGTATTTCCTTGGTCTCGGCGAACGG
>SEHC01000523.1 GCA_004173415.1 Lysobacteraceae bacterium | reverse complement strand
AAGCCATGCATGCCGGCCTTGGCCGCGGCGTAGTTGGCCTGCCCGTACTGGCCCTTCTGCCCGTTGATCGAGCTGATCTGGATCACCCGGCCCCATTTGCGCTCGCGCATGCCTTCGATCACCGGCCGGGTCATGTTGAACACCGAGTTGAGGTTGGTGTTGATGACCTCGCCCCATTGCTGCGGGGTCATGCGGTGGAAGGTGGTGTCGCGGGTGATCCCGGCATTGTTGACCAGGATGTCGACCGGACCCAGCTTGGCTTCCACTTCCCGCACCATCGCTTCGGCTTCCTCGGGGGTGGAGACGTCGCCCCGCACCGCGGTGACCTCGAGGCCCTGCGCGCGCATCTGCTGCAACCAGGCCTGGGCCTTTTCCTCGTTGCGGTAGTTGGTGGCCACCTTGTGGCCCATGCCGGCGAGCTTCCTGCAGATCGCCGTGCCTATCCCGCCTGTTCCGCCGGTCACCAGTGCAACGCGTGCAGACATGTGCGAACTCCCTGCCGGCTGGAAGAGGCGGCTTTGGGCGATTCTAGTCAGCGTTCGTGTCAGCCGTGTTGTGCAATGCAGCGACCGGGATCGAATGCCTCCGTGGCAGGCGCATCGGTTCGAACAGGGTGCTGGCCGAGCGCAGGAACGAAGACCCATCGGAGCATACCGAAAGCGCAGCGGGCTGCTGGCCCAGCGCCAGCCACGCCGCGCGCAGGGCCGGCAACGGCGCGTGGGCGTCCACGGCCGGGGCTGCGGAGGATTTGGACAGCTTGTCGCCCTGCGCATCTACGACCAGCGGCAGGTGCAGGTAACGTGGTGTCGGTAGGCCCAGCGCCCGTTGCAGCAGGATCTGGCGCGGTGTGGATTCGACCAGGTCGGCGCCGCGCACGATGTCGGTCATGCCCTGGTCGGCGTCATCGATGACTACGGCCAGCTGGTAGGCCCACAACCGGTCCGCCCTCCTCAGAACGAAATCGCCGACCTCGGCGTGCACATCCTGGCGGACGGTGCCCTGCAGGCCGTCTTCGAACGAGATGACGGTGCCCGGCGCCACCCGCAGGCGCACGGCAGGATCCGGGCGCAGCGCGCCGGTGCGGCAGCGGTGGTGGATGCCCTGGCTTGCGGCCAGGTCCGAGCGGCTGCAATGGCATGCGAATGCCTTGCCTTCGTCGAGCAGGCGCTCTAGGGCGGTCTGGTAAAGCGCCGAACGCCTGCTTTGCCATTCCAGCGGACCCGCCGGCCTGAAGCCCAGGGCATGCAGGGTGGCCAGTTGCTGCTGCGCAGCCCCGGCCACCTCGCGCGGCGGATCCAGGTCCTCCATGCGCAGCCACCATTGGCCGCCTGCCTGCTCGGCCAGCAGCCAGCTGCCCAGCGCGGCGACCAGCGAACCCAGGTGCAGCGGTCCGGTGGGCGAGGGCGCGAAGCGTCCGCGATAAGGCGGGCAGGGCGGGGGGCGGTGCATCGAGGACCTGGCCTGGAAAACTGAATCGTCAGTCACTTGCATGCTTGAATTCAACCACCGCCAGCCGCAGATCCTGCCCAGGCGCGCCCACGCGGCGCATCGCGCACACACCACTGGAGTCCTTCGTGTTCAATCGCATCGCACTGTTCCTGGCCACCAACCTGGCGGTCATGTTGCTGGCCAGCGTGGTCATGTCGCTGCTGGGGGTCAACTCCAGC
>SEHC01000522.1 GCA_004173415.1 Lysobacteraceae bacterium | reverse complement strand
GCAATGGCGCGCAGGCGCAGGTCCAGGTTGGCCTTGCCCAGCAACTGCGGTTGCGCCGCGCGCAACTGGTCGAGCAGGGCGCCGCCGACCTTGCCGGGTCCGATCACTCCGACCGCGAAGGTCTGCGGCGACAGCCAAAAGCCGGCATGGGCCGCGCGCAGCGCCTTGGTCGCGTCGGCGCTGTCGATGGCCACGGAGATGTTGCGTTCGGACGAACCCTGGGCGATGGCCAGGATGTTGACCCGGGCCCGGCCCAGCGATTCGAACAGGCGCGCGGCCACGCCGGGCTGCCCGGCCATGCCGTCGCCGACCGCGGCCAGCACGCTGACCCCGTCGGTCAGCTGCACGCGCTGGATCTGGCCGATGCGCAGCTCATGGGCGAAGGCCTGCAGCAGCGCGGCCTGCGCCCGTTGCGCTTCGGCGCCGCGGACCACGCAGCAGATCGAATGCTCCGAGGATCCCTGCGAGATCATCACCACCGAGACCCGCGCCTCGCGTAGCGAAGCGAACACACGCTCGGCCGTGCCCGGCACGCCGATCAGGCCGGTGCCTTCCAGGTTCAGCACCGCCAGCCCGTCGCTCAGGGTCAGGCCCTTGACCGGCCCGGTGATGTCGCGCTCGGCGGTGATCCGGGTGCCGGGATGCTCGGGATGGAAGGTATTGCGGATGATGATCGGCAGGCCGCGCTCGATCGCCGGGGCCATGGTCTGCGGATGCACCACCTTGGCGCCGAAGTAGGCCAGTTCGCAGGCCTCGTCGTAGCTGAGCGCGCTCAGCTGCACCGCTTCGGGCACCACCCGCGGATCGGCCGAGAGGACCCCGTCCACGTCGGTCCAGATATGCAGTTCGTCGGCATTGAACAGCGCGGCGAAGATCGCGCCGCTGTAGTCGCTGCCGTTGCGGCCCAGGGTGGTCAGCCGCTCCTGGCGGTCGCGGGCGACGAAGCCGGTGACCACCAGGCGGCGCTGCGGGTGCGCGTCCCGCCAGCGGGCCAGGCGAGCGGCGCTGGTGTCCCAGTCCACCGCCACGCCCAGGTCGTTGCGATCCACCACCAGCACCTCGCGCGCATCCAGCACCGCGCAGTCCTCGCCCCGCGCTTTCAGGTAGTCGCCGAGCAGCCGCGCCGAGCAGACCTCGCCCAGGCCCTGCACGCGATCGAGCACCTCGCGCGGGAGTTCGCCGATCACCGCCAGCGCGCCGAGGATCTCGGCCAGCTTGTCGAAGCGTTCGTCCAGCCATTCCAGGGTCGCGCCGGAATCCTCGCCCAGCAGGGCGACCACCGCGCCGCGATGGCGCCCGCGCAGTTCGTGCCAGGGATCGCGCCAGTCGCTGCCGCCGACCGCGGCGCGCTCGCACAGGGAGATCAGCGCGTCGGTGACGCCCTTCATCGCCGAGACCACGGTGACCTGCAAGGTTTCGTCGCGGGCCAGCAGCAGACTGGCGACGTGGCGGAAGCGTTCGGCGTCGGCAACCGACGTGCCGCCGAACTTGTGCACGATGGTGCGCGGGACCTGACTGCTGGGTGCTGCGGCGGACGGCTCCGGGCAAGGTCCCCGCGCGTCTCAGGTTCCGGGTTCCCCCGCATCCTGATCCGGGTGCGGGGACGTGGTTGGCGAAACTACGCGAACACGACCCACCGCACCCCGCCAGTGGCGGTGGTGCCGGTGGTAATGCAGCCGAGCCCGGCGACGCCCATTGCCGGACGCGGCGCGGGGGCCGGGATCGGAAACGGGCGGGAGGCGGCGGACGACATGACCCTAGGGGACATGATGGCGCGGTGGGCTGTCAAGTGTTGCAGCGCGACAAAGCACGATCGGCTGCCACCCTGCGCCGGCAGTTGCATCTGCAACGGTAGAGATGGTGACCCCGGCGCGATTCGAACGCACGACCTGTCCCTTAGGAGGGGACCGCTCTATCCAGCTGAGCTACGGGGCCCTGGCTCAATTGTAACGGCTGGCGGCGCGCCATTGGTGGCCGCAAGCCCATGATCGCGCGAGCCGACCCCGGCGCCGCCGTGATAACTTGGCCCGGTCGGCCGGCCTCCGGGCCAGCCGGCATCGGGGCGGCTTGATCGGGGGGAAATCGGGAAACCGGGCGGCGCGCGGCGCAACCGGATCCCGTCGCGGCGGCGTTGCGCGAAGCCCTCAGCCTGACAGGAGTTTGTTCCGCATGTGTCCCAGCAAGGTCGCCG
>SEHC01000521.1 GCA_004173415.1 Lysobacteraceae bacterium | reverse complement strand
CCGGCCGAACTGCTGCGCAAGGGCCGCTTCGACGAGATCTTCTTCGTCGACCTGCCCGACCCGGACACGCGGGTGGAGCTGCTGAAGCTGCACCTGGCCCGGCGCAAGCTGGCCGAGGCGGATTTCGCCCTGCCCGCGCTGGCCGCGGCGGCCGATGGTTTCTCCGGCGCCGAGATCGAACAGGCCATCGTCGCGGCGCTGTATACCGCGCATGCCGACGCCAGGCCGCTGGACACCGAACTGCTGATGCAGGAGATCCGCAACTCGCGACCCCTGTCGGTGCTGATGGCCGAACAGGTGTCGGCGCTGCGCGCATGGGCCGGCGAGCGGACGGTGCCGGCGGACTGAGCCTGCGGGCTTTTCCGGCTAGGGGGTTATGTGTTGCAGCACCCAGGCCCACGCCGGCAGGGTCAGCAAGGACAGCAGGATGCCGTAGCCGACCAGCGCGGCGGCCAGCCGCGGCGCCAGGTTGTGGGCGATGGCCAGCGCGCCGGCCGTGATCATGGTCGGCATCGCCGATTCCAGCACGTTGACCTGCAGCATGTCGCCGCGCATGCCGAAGGCCAGGCCCAGCAGCAGGGCCAGCGCGGGCATCAGCACCAGCTTGAGCGACAGGCCGAGGGCCAGGGGCTTCACTTCGTCGCGCGGCAGCTTCAGCTGGATCGACAGGCCCACCGCCAGCATCACCAGCGGCAGCAGTGCGTCGGCCAGTTTCTGCAGGGCCGCGGCAATCCAGCCCGGCGGCTGTTCCGGCATCACCGTCAGGCCCAGCACCAGCGCCCACACCGGCGGGAATTTCGCGATGCGCAACAGGATCTGCCGTGCCGTGGGTGGCGCATCGCCGCCATACCGGGCCAACACGTACAGGCCAAAGGTGGAGAGCAGCACGAAGGTGCCGAACTGGTCGTAGACCACCGCATACGGCAACGCCTGCTCGCCGAGCAGGGCCCGCACCATCGGGTAGCCGATGAAGCTGGTGTTGCCCAGGGCCACGCACAGCAGCAACACCGCGTGTTCGTCGCGGCGGAAACCGAACAGGCGGGTGGCCAGTGCGACCAGGGCGACGGTGGCCAGGCCCAGCAGCCAGGGCGTGGCGATCACGCCCGCCAGGCCGGCATCCACCCGTAGGCGCGGCACGTAGATCAGCACCGCGGCGGGCAGGCACACGTACAGCACGATCAGGTTGAGGGTTTCGGCGGCGTTGTCCGGCAGCACCTTCAGGCGCGCGAACAGCATGCCCAGGGCGAGCATGGTCAGGATCAGGGCGAATGCATCGAAGGCCATGGCGTTACGTCGGGAAGGGGGATGTGGGAGCGGCTTCCAGCCGATAGCTTTTGCCCTGGCTTGAACATTGAGCCAAAGGCGCGCGGCTGGAAGCCGCGCCCACCCGGGATCAGTATCCCGCCGCCTGTCCGTCCTTGCGGCTTTCCGAGGCGCCGTAATACACGCCGGTCTGCGCATCGCGGCGGATCGCCTGGTAGCCGCCGTAGGGTCCCAGCGCCCACTCCACCCGATGGCCCTGGTCCATCAGCGCGCGGATGGTTTCATAGGCGAAGCCGGTTTCCAGCTGGACCACGCCGCCATCGCTCATCGCCGTGTTCTGCCCGGTCGGCTCGGTGTCGTTCTCGTGCTGGATGCGCGGCGCATCGCCGGCTTCCTGCAGGTTCATGCCGAA
>SEHC01000520.1 GCA_004173415.1 Lysobacteraceae bacterium | reverse complement strand
CCGCCAGCAACGGAAGCACGCGGCGCAGCTCGGCGGGCAGTTGTGACCCGCTTGGTTTCCGATCGGTCATCTGAATCGCCTTGTCAGCGGACGCCCGTGTGGCCGAAGCCCCCTTCGCCACGCGCGCTGTCCGCAAAAGTATCCACTACCTGCAAGCTTACCCGCGTGACCGGCAGCACAACCAGTTGCGCGATGCGATCGCCGGGCTGGATGGTGAAGGGCTCCCGGCCGCGGTTCCAGACGCTGATCAGCAGCGGTCCCTGGTAGTCGGCATCGATCAGCCCGGTGCCGTTGCCCAGCACAATGCCATGGCGGTGGCCAAGCCCCGAGCGCGGCAGCACCACCGCGCACAGGTGCGGATCGGCCAGGTGGATGGAGATGCCGCTGGGCACCAGCGCGGTATCGCCCGGATCCAGCACCAGCGGCGCCTCGAGCGCGGCGCGCAGGTCCATGCCCGCACTGCCGGTGGTGGCGTAGGCCGGCAACGGCCATTCGTCGCCGAAGCGCGGGTCGAGCAGCTTCACTTCTATGGATTGGAGGACCGGAGCGCTGTTCATGCGTGCAACCGCTCCACCACCAGGTCGATGAGCTCGTCGGCCAGGCGGGTCTTGGCGCCGGGACTGAAGACCTTTTCGCCGTCACGCCAATAGGCGGTCATCGCATTGCGGTCGCTTTCGAATCCGGCGTCGGCCACGCCCACGCGGTTGGCGACGATCAGGTCCAAGCGCTTGGCCACGAGCTTGCCGCGGGCATAGTCGGCGACGTTCTCGGTTTCGGCGGCGAAGCCGACCACCAGTTTCAGGCTCTGGGTCTGGGCCGCGACCTCGGACAGGATGTCGGGCGTGCGCACCAGGTCCAGGGCCAGCGACTCGTTAGATTTCTTGATCTTGTTGGCGGCCGGCACCCGCGGGGTGTAGTCGGCGACCGCGGCGGCGCCGATGTAGATGTCGGCGGGAAACGCGGCGAACACCGCTTCGCGCATCTGCGCGGCCGAGCGCACGTCCACGCGGCGGACCCCGGCGGGCGTGGGCAGGTTGACCGGTCCTGCTACCAGGATGACCTCGGCACCGCGGCGGCGGGCGCTGTCGGCGACGGCGAAACCCATCTTGCCACTGCTGCGGTTGCCCAGGTACCGCACCGGATCGAGGTCCTCATAGGTTGGACCGGCGCTGACCACGACCTTCAGCCCGGCCAGCGCAAGGTCGCTGGCAGGCGCAGCCAGGGAAACCAGGGCGGCCACGATGGCTCCGGGCTCGCTCAGGCGGCCGGGGCCGGATTCGCCCTCGGCCAGCGGCCCGTCCTCGGGGCCGACCACCTGCGCGCCGCGGGCGGCAAGCAGGTCCAGGTTGGCCCGCGTCGCCGGGTGGGCCCACATGCAGTGGTTCATGGCCGGCGCCACCGTGATCGGGGCGGTCGTGGCCAGGCACAGGGTGGTGACCAGGTCATCGGCCAGGCCGTGGGCCAGCCGGGCCAGCAGGTCGGCGGTGGCCGGGGCGACCACGATCCGGTCGGCCCAGCGGGCCAGTTCGATATGGCCCATGGACGCTTCGGCTGCACTGTCCCACAGGCTGGTGCGGGTCGGGTTGCCGGACAGGGCCTGGAAGCTGAGCGGGGTGACGAACTGCTGGGCCCCGGCCGTCATCGCCACCTGTACTTCCGCGCCGGCCTCGCGCAG
>SEHC01000519.1 GCA_004173415.1 Lysobacteraceae bacterium | reverse complement strand
AGCCGTACCTGGCCACGATCGGCCTGTTCAATGCCAAGACCCGCAACGTGATCGCGACCTGCCGCCTGCTGGTCGAACAGCATGCCGGCGAGGTGCCGCGTGACCGGGCCGCGCTGGAAGCCCTGCCGGGGGTGGGCCGCAAGACCGCGAACGTCGTCCTGAATACCGCTTTCGGCGAACCGACCATCGCCGTGGACACGCACATCTTCCGTGTCGCCAACCGCACCGGCCTGGCCCCCGGCAAGGAGGTACGCGCGGTGGAGGACACGCTGTTGAAAGTGGTACCGGAACAGTACCGGCAGGATGCGCATCATTGGCTGATCCTGCACGGCCGCTACGTATGCAAGGCGCGCAGGCCGGACTGCCCGCAGTGCGTGATCCGTGACCTGTGCCGGTTCAAGGACAAGACACCGGATCCGGGCGACCGCTGATTGCTACGGGATCCCGTAGCACCGCGGCTGTTACCGCAACAGGTTGCCGTTCGCGTCCACGACCTGTTCCCCGTCTTCCTTGGTGAAGGCACCACGCTGCGGCAACGGCAGCAGGTCCAGCACCCGTTCGGACGGGCGGCACAGGGCCACGCCCAAGGCGCGTCATCGAGCCCCAGTTCCTGGTAAGGCGTGCCCTTCTCGCGCAGCAGTTCGCGTGCGCCGATGCCCATCCGGACAAGCAACGACTGCAATTGGGCCCGGCTCGGCGGCGACTTCAGGTATTCGACCACGTGCGGTTCGATGCCGGCGTTGCGGATCAGCGCAAGCGTATTGCGGGACGTGCCACAGGCGGGGTTGTGGTAGATGACGATGTCGATGGTAGCGGGATGCACGGATGCTCCAGGGCTCGTTCCGGGCCGGCATCATGCCCCAAAGCGTGCGCGGCGCGCACGTTCTCCGGTGCCGCATGAAAAGTGTCATCGCGGCGAAATAAGACAGCATTGTCACAATAACGCAAAGTTCACGCCTTAGCCTGCGCTGCGTCACCTCCCACGCCCAACGGCCCTCCCATGAAAATCTCGCGCCACACCCTTACTCTCGCCCTGCTCGCGGCCCTCGTGGCACCGGCAGCTCACGCCGAAGTCGCCATCGACGTCATCGGCGGCTCGGAAATCAGCTTTGAAGGCCTCGTCCAGGCCGACGGCAACTGGTTCGACAACGACGTCGTCGACCTCAACGGGGTCGGCGCCAATGGCGACGACAGCGAGTTCGAACTGCGCCGGGCCGAACTGGTGCTCAAGGGCAAGGGGCCGGGCAACATCGAATGGGTCCTTGGCTACGACGCCAAGGCAGACAAGTTCCTGGATACCAACATCAAGTACAAGCTCGGCGGCGACAGCAACCATTACCTGCAGGTGGGCCAGTTCAAGCAGCCCAACAGCCTGGAAGAACTGTCCAGCACCAAGAACAACGACTTCATCTCCAAGGCCGCGGTGACCAACACCTATGCGGTCGCGCGCCGCCTGGGTGTCGGCTACAGCTACGGCACCAGCGACTGGAGCCTGACCGCCAGTTACTTCGGTCGCGAACTGACCCGCAACCTGGCCCACGGCCCGGGTTATGGCCTGCGCGGCACCTGGGCCCCGATCAACGAGAAGGGCAACGTATTGCACCTCGGCGTGGCCTATGCCAACTACGACACGCCCGGCGACACCTTCCGCGTGCGCGCCCGTCCCAACGCCGACCTGGCCACGGTGCGCCTGGTCGACAGCGGCAACCTCACCGATACCGACCGCGTCGCCACCACCAGCCTGGAAGGCCTGTGGATCCGCGGACCGTTCAAGTTGCAGGGCGAGTACTACACCAGCGACGTGGAGCGTTACCGCGCCGGATCCAGCGACTACACGTCCACCGGCGGTTACGTCAGCGGCCTGTGGAACGTGACCGGGGAGACCTGGGGCTACAAGGGCGGCACGCCGTCGACCTCCGGCCCCAGCGAACCGGCCACCGGCATGTGGCAGCTGGGCCTGCGCTACGACACCATGGACCTGGACGACGGCTCGGTGCTCGGCGGCCAGATGGACATCGTCACCGCGGGCGTCAACTACTATTGGCGCTCGGTAATCGAAAAAGCAGCTCCTCTCCTTACTCTCTTCATTTCAAGCGCGGCCCAGGCCGCGCTTTTTTTTACCTCATCCGCGCGGCCGCTGCGTGGCGGGGAACGATCACGCCGGCTCCAGGAATCGCCTTGGGCCAGCGGCTGACCATGCCGTCGCGAACCGGTCCCCTTCATGAGTGTTCGGAAGCTCAGCTGGATCGACCAGGCATCCCTGCAGGTCGAGACCGACTCGTGCGTCGAGCCGTCGCTATTCGGATCGCCGACGCAGGCAGAGAGCCGTAGAACCCCTGCGGAAAGATCGGGGAGCCTTGTGGAAAGGTCCTGGACCTGTCTGCAGGGGTCGTGGAGGCCTATCCAACTGTCCCGGAGCTCTCCGCGGTGTCGAGGAGTTTTATCGGAGTGACCTGGCGCCGTGCGGGGCATTCGCCGAGCCGTTAGGGGCTTCGGACCACGCCGGAAAGCAGGCCGGGTTGTCCGCCTGTCGGATACCCGGATCGCCGGCACAAGCGAATGTGTTCCAGCCGCTACGAGGCTTCATTCCACGCGTCGAGACATACGGCGGACACAGCGTCATCTGCCTGTCATCCCAAAGTCGCAGCACTGTCACCAAATGGTTATGGAATAGCGGCGAGCGGGATGACCCGCATCATCCACTTCCCAGGAGCCCACCCAGTGTTCAACCCCCTCAAATTACGCGTCGCGGTGCTGGCCATTTCGGCCGCCCTGTCGGCCAATGCAATGGCCGCCGATGTCACCGGCGCCGGCGCCTCGTTCGTTTACCCGGCCATGTCCAAATGGTCGGCCGACTATGCCAAGAGCAGCGGCAAGCAGGTCAACTACCAGTCGATCGGCTCGGGCGGCGGCATCGCCCAGATCAAGGCCGGCACCGTCGATTTCGGTTCCTCCGATGCGCCGTTGAAGCCCGATGAGCTGGCCAAGTCCGGCCTGGCCCAGTTCCCGTCGGTGATCGGCGGCATCGTGCCGGTGATCCACGTGCCGGGCGTCGCTGCCGGCGCGATGAAGCTGGATGGCGAAACCCTGGCCAACATCTTCCTGGGCAAGATCAGCAAGTGGAACGATCCGGCCATCGTCGCCCTGAATGGCGGCCTG
>SEHC01000080.1 GCA_004173415.1 Lysobacteraceae bacterium | reverse complement strand
GCAGGCAGTCAAAACCGCCTGCCCACTCCAGAGAGGACGGCAATGACCGCCACTGTTCCAGGCGCCCTGGTGGGTATCGTGATGGGTTCCCGCTCGGACTGGGAAACGATGCAGCATGCAGCGCACAAGCTCGACGCGCTCGGCGTGCCCTACGAGGTGCAGGTGGTGTCGGCCCACCGTACCCCGGACGTGTTGTTTTCGTATGCCGGCAGTGCGAGTGGCCGCGGCCTGCGCGCGATCATCGCCGGCGCCGGCGGCGCGGCGCACCTGCCGGGCATGCTGGCGGCCAAGACCGCGGTGCCGGTGCTCGGCGTGCCGGTCCAGTCGAAGGCGCTCAATGGCATGGACTCGCTCTTGTCGATCGTGCAGATGCCGGCCGGGATCCCGGTCGCCACCTTCGCCATCGGCAATGCGGGCGCCGCCAATGCCGCCCTGTTCGCCGCGGCCCTGCTGGCGCCGGCGTACCCGGACGTCGCCGCTGCACTGGATGCGTTCCGTGCACGGCAGGCCGACGAGGTGACCGCCAACGACGATCCGCGGCTTCCGGTGTCCAGCGCCGGGCCGCTGGCGTAATGACCACTGTCGGCATCCTCGGCGGTGGGCAACTGGCGCGCATGATGGCGCTTGCCGGCGCACCGCTAGGCCTGCGCTTCCTGGTCATGGATACCGCGGCGGATGCCTGCGCCGGGCAGTTCGCGCCCTTGCTGGTGGGCGACTATCGCGACCAGGCGGCGCTGGCCGAATTCGCCTCACGGGTGGACGTGGTGACCTTCGATTTCGAGAACGTGCCGGCCGACAGCGCAGACTGGCTGGCCGCGCGGGTGCCGGTGTTCCCGAGTCCGCGCGCGTTGGCGGTCGCCCAGGACCGGCTGGTGGAAAAGAACCTGTTCCGCAGCCTGGGCATCCCGGTAGGCGAATACGCCGCAGTTTCCACCCGCGAGCAACTCGATGCCGAAGTCGGCCGCATTGGCGCCCCGTGCATCCTCAAGACCCGGCGCCTGGGCTACGACGGCAAGGGCCAGTTCCGGATCAAGTCGCCGGCCGACCTGGATGCGGCATGGCAGGCGTTGGGCGAGCAAGCCGCGAAAGTGGGACTGATCGTCGAGGCCTTCATCCCGTTCGAGCGCGAGCTGTCGGTGGTGGCCGTGCGCGGCCGCGACGGCGAGTTCCGGGCCTGGCCGCTGACCGAGAACTGGCATGTCGACGGAGTCCTGTCGGCGAGCCTGGCCCCGGCCCAGGCAGAGCCCGCGCTGGCCGCGCTGGCCCATGCGCATGCGCGGAAGCTGGCCGAGGCGCTGGATTACGTCGGCGTGTTCGCGCTGGAGCTGTTCTGCCACGAGGGCGGACTGCTGGCCAATGAAATGGCCCCGCGCGTGCACAACTCCGGCCACTGGACCACCGAGGGCGCCGAGACCTCGCAGTTCGAAAACCACCTGCGCGCCGTGCTCGGCCTGCCGCTGGGCGACACGCGCATGCTGGGCCATGCGTGCATGCTGAACTGGGTGGGCGAGACGCCGGACCGCAATACGGTGCTGGCCGAACCAGGCGGGCACTGGCATGACTACGGCAAGTCGGCGCGCGCCGGGCGCAAGGTGGGACACTCGACTTTCCGTGCCAGCCACGGCGAAGCGCTGGCCGCCTCCCTGCAGCGGATCGGCGTAGCATTGGACCGGCAGGACCAGGTCGCACCGGCCATCGCCTCCCTCGAGGGCTGACGTCTGCCGTCCTGCGCTCCCACGCGCAGGAGAAGCCAGCATGCTTGACTGGAACGAGTACCGGAACGAATTGAAGGGGAGGATCGGCGAATTCGGCAAGCTGTCGCCGGAAACCCTCAAGGGCTACCTCACCCTGAGCGGCGCCGGCGTCCAGACCAATCACCTGGACGCCAAGAGCCGCGAACTGATCGGCCTGGCGGTGGCGGTCACCACGCGCTGCGATGGATGCATCACCGTGCATGTGGACGCCGCGTTGAAGCATGGCGCCAGCCGCCAGGAGATCGCCGAAGCGCTCGGCGTGGCGGTGGCATTGAACGCCGGCGCGGCGCTGGTCTATTCGGCGCGGGTCATGGACGCGGTCGCTGCCCATCCTGCCTCGACCTGACCGGGCGCCCGCCCGGGCCAGTGGGCTGCACGCCGGAACGAAAACGGCCGGGGTTCGCCCGGCCGCCTTGGGTGATGCGTTGTCGCCGGATCAGCGCAGGTTCGAGGCCACGAAGTCCCAGTTGACCAGCGCCCAGAACGATTCCACGTACTTCGGCCGCGCATTGCGGTAGTCGATGTAGTAGGCGTGCTCCCACACGTCGATGGTCAGCAGCGGCGTATCTTCGCCGGTCAGCGGGGTGGCGGCATTGGAGGTGCTGGCCAGGGCCAGTGAGCCGTCGGGACGCTGCACCAGCCAGCCCCAGCCGGAGCCGAAGGTGCCGATGGCGGTCTTGGTGAACTCTTCCTTGAACTTGGCGAAGTCGCCGAAGGCCTGGTTGATCATCTCGCCGAGCTTGCCGCCGGGCTCGCCGCCGCCACCCTCGGTGGCCGGCTTCAGGCCGTTCCAGTAGAAAGTGTGGTTCCAGACCTGGGCGGCATTGTTGAACATCCCGCCCTGCGACTTGCGGATGATGTCTTCCAGCGGCAGGTTGGCGAACTCGGTGCCCTCGATGAGCTTGTTGAGGTTGTCCACGTAGGTCTTGTGGTGCTTGCCGTAGTGGAAATCGAGGGTTTCACCGGAGATATGCGGCTCCAGCGCGGTACGTTCGTAGGGAAGGGGGGGAAGTTCGATGGCCATGGCTTTTCCTTGTTCCTGTGCTGGCGGTGGAGCGGGCGGAGGGCGCGGCGGCTTCGGCCGCGCGTAGGCTTACAATGGGAGTTTACCCGACGGCGGTTTGCAGACCGTCAAAGCAGGAGGAAAACAGCATGCCCGTGATGGAACGCATCCAGGCCGAAGTGGAGACCCATCCCCTCGTGCTTTTCATGAAGGGGACGCCGCAGTTCCCGATGTGCGGTTTTTCCAGTCGCGCGGTGCAGGCGCTGGAGGCCGCGGGCGCCGCCGGCGGATTGCATACGGTCAACGTGCTAGAGGAACCCGAGATTCGCGCCAACCTGCCGCGTTTCTCCAACTGGCCTACCTTCCCGCAGCTTTTCATACACGGCGAACTGATCGGCGGCTGCGACATCACCCTGGAACTGTTCGAGTCCGGTGAGCTGCAGCGCATCGTCGCCGAAGCGACCCAGCCGTGAGCCTGCTGCCCTTGCCGACCCGCGAGCCGGGTGCGTTGCGCGAGCGGGTGATCCTGGTCAGCGGCGCGCAGGGCGGGCTGGGAAGCGCCGCGGCGCAGGCTTGCGCGGCTGCGGGGGCCACGTTGGTCCTGCTGGGGCGCAAGCCGGCGAAGTTGAACCGGGTCTATGACGCATGCGCCAGGGCCGGCGCCGAGCCGCTTCTTTATCCGCTGGACCTGGAAGGCGCGGCGCCGGACGACTACGCGGAGATGGCCGACCGGCTGCACCGTGAGCTGGGACGGCTGGATGGATTGCTGCACTGCGCGGCGGAGTTCCGCGGCCTGACCCCGCTCGAACATACCGACCCGGCCAACTTCGCCCGTGCGGTGCACGTCAACCTGACCGCCCCCTGGTGGCTGTCGCAAGCCTGCCTGCCGCTGCTCAAGCAGGCCCCGGACGCGGCCCTGGTATTCGCGCTCGATGACCTGGACCGGGTCGGACAGGCGTACTGGGGCGGTTATGGCCTGGCCCAGCATGCGCTGGGCGCCATGGTGGGGATGCTGCATGCGGAGCTGGCCACCTCCACGGTGCGTGTCTCGGCGCTGCAGCCGGGACCCATGCGCACGTCCCTGCGGGCCAAGGCCTACGCCGAGGACGAGGACCTCCAGGCCCGTGATCCGTCCGCCTACGCGCAGGCCTGCGTCACCCTGCTTTCGCCGGCCGGCATCGCCCATCGCGGCCAGGTCTGGAGCGTGCGCGCATGACCGTGCTGTCGGCTGCGCTGCTGCTGTTCCTGATCCTGGACCCGTTGGGCAACATCCCGGTATTCCTGAGCGTGCTGAAGCCCTTGGCGCCCCGGCGCCAGAGGATCGTGCTGGCGCGCGAACTGCTGATCGCGCTGCTGGTGCTGATGGGCTTCCTGTGGGGCGGGAAATACGCGCTGGAGCTGATGCACCTGCGCCAGGAGTCGGTGCAGATCGCCGGCGGCATCGTCCTGTTCGTGATCGGCATCCGGATGATCTTCCCGCGCCCGGAAGGGTTGATGGGGGAGCTGCCCGGCGGCGAGCCGTTCATCGTTCCACTGGCCATTCCCCTGGTCGCCGGCCCCTCCGGCATGGCCGCGGTCATGCTGATGGGCAGCAACGAACCCGGCCGGCTATGGGACTGGAGCCTGGCCCTGATGATCGCCTGGGGGGCGACCGCAGCGATCCTGTTCTCGGCGACCCTGCTGTACAAATGGCTGGGCCGCAGTGCGCTGACTGCGCTCGAGCGCCTGATGGGCATGTTGCTGGTCGCCATCTCGGTGCAGATGTTCCTAGACGGAATAGGCACTTACATGAAGGTCTCCCTGCCAAGCATCTAGTGGATTCAGGCTTGAAAAGGGTCTATTAGGTTGATGTTGCGGTGCACTATTCCGGTCATCCGGCCGTCACAAAACGCCTCTATCGTGTTAACCTCTTATTAACCTTCGCAGCCTGGCCGCGCGGGTTTACCGGGAAACCCAATTGTCTTCCTCCGGCTGCCGCATCGGTCAGTCCGGCTTCGCTGTAGTCAAACCGTTCCGCCATCGCCAAATCCTTGCATTGAGGCTTATCAAATGAATCAATCCCGTTTCCGGATGTCCAAGATCGCCCTTGGACTCGTGGTCGCGCTCGCCGCGGCGCCAACCTTCGCCCAGAGCACCTCGGCTGGTGTGGGCGGCCTGGTCACCGGCAGTGACGGCGCGCCCGTCGTCGGCGCCGAAGTCACCATCACCCACATCGAATCCGGTACGGTCAGCCGCGCCACCACCGACGCCAGCGGCCGCTACAACGCCCGCGGCCTGCGCGTCGGCGGCCCGTATGAAATCCTCGTGGTCAAGCCGGGCGCCGGCACCCGGACCGAGGACGACGTCTACCTCAACCTCAACCAGGTCAATACCGTCAACGCCACCCTGACCGGTGACGTGACCACGCTGGAAACCGTCACCGCGGTCGGCGTGGCGGGTGGTTCGGAAATCTTCAGCGCCACCAAGATGGGCACCGGCACCAGCGTCAACCGCGATGCCATCGATGCGATGCCGTCGGTCGGCCGCAACATCCAGGACCTGATCCGCATGGATCCCCGCGTGTCGCAGGTCAGCAAGGCCGATGGTGCGATCTCCGCCGGCGGCCAGAACACCCGCTACAACGCCATCCGCATCGACGGCGTCAGCACCAACGATCCGTTCGGCCTGGAATCCAACAACCTGCCGACCGAGCGTCAGCCGGTCTCGATCGACGCGATCGAGGAAGTCAAGATCGACCTGGCCAACTACGACGTCACCACCACCGGCGGCACCGGCGCGGTGGTCAACGCGGTGACCAAGTCCGGCACCAACGAATTCCACGGCACGCTCTACGGCGTCTACCGCGATGCGGACATGGTCGGCGACGACCGCAACGGCAACGCGTTCAACGGCTTCAACAAGGAAGAGACCTACGGCTTCACCTTCGGTGGCCCGCTGGTCAAGGACAAGCTGTTCTTCTTCGCCAACTACGAGAAGTTCACCCGCGGCGCCCCGGGCCCGGACCTGGAGAACACGCCCTACGGCCGTGGCCAGATCACCGATGCCGACATCGCCGCCATCCAGGCCGCCGCCAACACCTGGGGCTTCGACGCCGGTTCGCTGGAAGGTGCCGACACTCTCGACACCGACATCGAGGAATACGCGGTCAAGCTTGACTGGAACATCAACGACAACCACCGCGCCAGCTTCCGCTACAGCAAGATGGAGCAGGACGTCGCCAAGCTGCCCCCGAGCAGCTGGAACAACGCGATCTCGCTGAGCACCCACTGGTACAACCAGAACAAGTCGTTCGAAAGCGCCGTCGGCCAGCTGTTCAGCGACTGGACCGAGAACTTCTCGACCGAGATCAAGGTTTCGCAGCGCAACTACGACGCGATCGCGCAGCCGACCTCGAACCTGCCGCACATCCGCATCGACTATGGCAACAACCAGGTCCTGCTGGGCACCGAGCAGAACCGCCACGTCAACGTCGTCACCACCGAGGAGAACAGCCTGTTCTTCGCCGGCAACTGGTTCGTCGGCGACCACACGGTCAAGTTCGGCGCCGATTACACCGAGAACGACATCTTCAACTACTACGGCCGCAACCAGAACGGCTACTACCGTTTCAGCAGCCTGAACGATTTCATCGCCGGTACCCCGCGCGAATACTTCTACCGCGAGCCGTTGCCGGGTGGCAGCTACGCCGACATCCCGGCCAACTTCACCATCAAGAACACCGGCTTCTTCCTGCAGGACACCTGGGCGGTCAACTACAACCTGAGCCTGCTGTTCGGCCTGCGCGGCGACAAGCCCTCGTTCGGCGGCAGCCCGATGTACAACGCGTGCATTTCCTCCGCGCCCAACCCGGCCGGCACCGGCCCGACCGGTTGCGCGTTCGGCGGCTACGGTTACGACAACACCCAGCTGATTGACGGCATCGTCTGGCAGCCGCGCTTCGGCTTCAACTACACCTTCGACAGCGATCGCCCGACCCAGCTGCGCGGCGGCGTGGGCCTGTTCATGGGTGCGGCGCCGAACGTGTGGCTCTCCGGCGCCTACCAGAACACCGGCACGAACTACGTCGAGTACGGCGGCACCAACGGCGGCTTCGGCCCGATCTTCGATCCGGATCCGTCCGACCAGATCCCCGCCGGCGGCACCGGCCTGCAGAACGTGGACATCCTGCATCCCGACCTGAAGCAGCCGTCGGTGTGGAAGGCCAACCTGGCGTTCGACCATGAGCTGCCGTTCGGCGGCCTGGTGGCATCGGCCGAGTTGCTGCTGACCAAGGTCAAGGACGCGATCTACTTCGAGCGCCTGGACCTGGGCGCGCCGAATGCGATCGCCGGTCCCGATGGCCGCGTCATGTACTACAACGACGCCGGCCTCAATGCCGCCGCCTGGGGCAACTCGCTGTCCTCGGCCACCGGCGGCCGCCAGCGCTTCAACCGCCTGCCGTACGCCGGCGACGTGATGCTGGCCCGCAACACCGACGAGGGCCGCAGCCAGCAGTTCACCGTCAGCCTCGAGAAGCCGATGGCCAACAGCTGGTCGTGGCTGCTCGCCTACACCTACACCGCGGCCAAGGAAGTCAGCCCGCTGACCAGCTCGCAGAACACCTCGAACTGGAACAACAATCCGTTGTTCAACGCCAACGTGCCGGTGCTCAACGATTCGCGCTATGCGATCAAGGACCGCATCACCGGCGCCATCACCTTCAAGAAGGCGTTCTTCGGCGACTACAGCACCACCGCCTCGCTGTTCTATGAAGGCCGTTCGGGCCGTCCGTTCAGCTACGTGTTCTGGAACGATGCCAACGGCGACAGCCGTACCTTCAACGACCTGTTCTACGTGCCCAATGGCGTAGGCGACGTGGTGTTCCGCAACCCGGCCGAAGAAGCTGCGTTCTTCGAGTGGCTGTCGGACAACCCGGAGCTGGCCCGCTACGCTGGCGGCGTGGCCCCGGCCAACGCGTTCCGCGCTGGCTGGACCAACAGCTTCGACCTGCGCGTCAGCCAGGAGCTGCCGGGCTTCATGAAGGGCCACAAGTCCTCGCTGAGCCTGGACGTCATGAACATCGGCAACCTGCTGAACAAGAAGTGGGGCCTGATCGAGGACGCCGGTTTCAACTCCAACATCGCGGTGGCCAACTTCTCCGGCCTGTGCACCACGGCCGCGATCGG
>SEHC01000518.1 GCA_004173415.1 Lysobacteraceae bacterium | reverse complement strand
GAGGGGGAATTCTGGAACTGGTTCAGCGGCGAGGTCGAATCGGTGCGCCGCAACGCCAGGTCGCACGAGGAACGCGACCGGCTGACCGAACAGCTGATGCAGGCGCTGACCCGCGCGGGCTGCAAGTTCGATCCGATCCCCTTCGACCCGGTCGCGCGCCTGTCCTGATCGCCCAAGTTTTTATCGCAGGCATCCTGGTCGCTGTTGTCGTGATCGCACACGGCCGCTGTGCTTCCGCCCCCGGGTTCGCACCGCCGGGCGCCACTAGGGCAGGTCGAAGTGGCAGAGGGTCACATCCTCTTCAGGGCTGAAGCCGGGATAGAGCCGTTGCAACACGACCAGCAGGCCTTCGGGCGTGCGACATGCCGGATCGTGTTCGCGAGCGAGGTCGTGCGACTGCAGGCTGCGGAACGGCCTCAGTTCGGTGACCAGGCGCAAGGGTGCCGACAGCGAGCCATCGGCCCAGCGGATCCGCGCGTGGCCCACGCCGTGCCAGCGGCGACCTCGGCGCACGGTGGTGTTGCGGCCCGGCTGGAACTCGGGGTGGTCGAACTCCAGGATCGGCAACTGCCCGGCGGCCATGTCCTGCTCCGGCTATGGCGTCGGCAACACCGGCATGGCGGTGTACACCGCCTGTCCATCGACCCAGGTCGACAGGACCACGAGGTCGTCCAACTCTGCGGCCGGCACGCGCAGCGGATCGCGATCCAGCAGGACGAAGTCGGCGCGCAGCCCCACTACCAACCGGCCTACCTGGTCCTCATCGTGCCCGGCCCAGGCTGCGTCACTGGTGAAACCACGCAGGGCTTCGCCCGCGTCGAGCCGCTGGTCCGGCTGCCAACCGCCCGGCGGCTGCCCCTGGCGGTCCTGGCGGGTGACCGCGGCCAGCAGGCCCAGGCGCGGATCGACCTGTTCCACCGGGAAATCCGAACCCAGCGCGAGGCGTGCGCCACTGTCCAGGAAACGGCGCCAGGCATAGGCCCCGCGCAGGCGTTGGTCGCCGACCCGCCGGCCCGCCCAGCCCATGTCCGAGGTCGCATGGGTAGGCTGCATCGAGGCGATCACGCCCAGTGGCTTGAACCGGGCGATGTCCTCCAGCGCCACCACCTGGGCGTGTTCGATTCGCCAGCGGTGGTCGGCGCGGCTGCGTTCGCCGAGTACCCGCGCATAGGTATCTAGGGCGAGGCGATTGCCGCGATCGCCGATCGCATGGCTCGCCACCTGCACGCCACAACGGTCGGCCTTGCGCACCGCCTTCTCGAGATCGACCGGCGACGTAACCAGCAGTCCCCGGTTGTGCGGGTCGTCGCTGTAGCCGGCGAGCAGCGCCGCGCCGCGGCTTCCCAGCGCACCGTCGACGAACAACTTCACCCCGCGCATCTGCAGGCGCCCGCCCGGGTGCGAGTACAGGCCGTGCGTGCACAACCGGTCCAGCGCGGCCGCGTCGCCGTCGGCATAGGCATCGATGCGCAGCGGCAGCCTGCGCGCATCGGCGAAGCGCTGCATCAGGGCCAGGTCCTCGGCGGACACGCCCATGTCGTGCACGCCGGTCAGGCCGTTGGCCACCGCCCGCTGCAGGGCCAGCTCCAGCATGCGCTCGCGTTGCGGGTCGGTGTCCGCGGGAATGCCGGCGGTGACCAGGGCCATCGCCGCGTCGACGAACACACCGGTCGCCTGGCC
>SEHC01000517.1 GCA_004173415.1 Lysobacteraceae bacterium | reverse complement strand
ATGCGCTGGGCGTGGTGGTCGGTGCGCCGTTGCTGGCGATCCTGGGCAACGGCATCAGCCGCAAGACGCTGCTGTTGTCGCTGATGGGCTTCTACGCGCTGGGCAACCTGGCCAGCGCACTGGGCCCGACCTACGAGAGCCTGCTCTGGTTCCGCTTCATCGCCGGGCTGCCCCATGGCGCCTATTTCGGCGTGGCCGCACTGACCGCGGTGGCGATCAGCCCGCCCGATCGCCGGGGCCGCGCGGTCAGCCTGGTCATGCTCGGGCTGACCCTGGCGATCCTGCTGGGCAATCCGCTCGCCACCTGGGTCGGCCAGGTCGTCGACTGGCGCTGGATCTACGCGGCGGTGGCGATGGTCGCGGTGGCGACCGCCGCGTTGCTGGCGATGTGGCTGCCGCGCGGCATCGACGGGCCCCGCACCCGGCCGGTGGCCGAACTGCGCGCGTTCAACCGCCTGCCGGTGTGGCAGGCGCTGGCCATCGGTGCGATCGGTTTTGCCGGCATGTTCGCCGTTTTCAGTTACCTGGCACCGACCATGCTCGAGGTGACCGGCGTGTCGGCCGCCTGGATTCCGCTGGGCCTGGCCGGGTTTGGCGTGGGCGGCGTGGCCGGGAATTTCGCCGGCGGCTGGCTGTATGACCGGTTCAAGCTGCGCGGCGCCTGGGTGGTGCTGGCCTGGGCGGTGGTGATGCTGCTGCTGTTCCCGCTGATGGCGCGTTCGCTGCCCACGATCCTGCTGGCCACCGTCGCCATCGGCCTGATGGGCGCGCTGGGACCGATCCTGCAATCGCATCTGATGGACGTGGCCGGCGATGCGCAGACCCTGGCGGCCGCCTCCCACCACGCCGCGTTCAATGCCGCCAACGCGTTGGGGCCCTGGCTCGGGGGAATGGCGATCACCGCCGGTTTTGGCTGGACTTCGACCGGTTACGTCGGCGCGGCCACCGCGGTGGCCGGATTGCTGGTCTACGCGTGGGCGCGCAGGACCGCGCGCAGGACCGCGGCCGGTGCCAGCACGGTGCCGGCCGCGGCGCTGGCCTGCGAAGGCTGACGCGCGACAGACCTCCGGGCGGACGCACCTGCGTGTCTCCGCCGCTGGCGACCTGGGTTAGAAGGTCACCTTGACCGAAGGCGCGCTGCGCCTGGCTTCGCCGTGGAAGACCGCTTCGATGTTGTTGCCATCCGGGTCGAGCGCGAACGCGCCGTAATAGCCCGGATGGTAGGGCCGCAGCCCGGGCGCGCCGTTGTCGCGCCCGCCGCTGGCCAGCGCGGCCCGGTGGAACGCATCGACCATGGCCCGGTCGCGGGCCTGGAACGCCAGGTGATGGCGGCCGGTGAGTTCGCCCTGCGCGGCTTCGCTGTCGGCGGTCGAAACGAACAGTTCGTCGGCGTAGAAGAAGTCGTCGCCGACGCCGCCCATCGGCACGTCCAGCGCAGCGAACACCGCTTCGTAAAAGCGCTGGCTGGCGGCAAGGTCCTTGACCACCAGTTGCAGGTGGTCGATCAGGCGTCCGCGATGCAGTTCCTGGGTTTCCATGGGAACTCCTGCACAAGGGAGGGAGGGGCGATGCTAGCGCCTTGCGCCGGCGAGGCGATGCTAGCGCCTTGCGCCGGCGACGCCATTCACGGGACATTGATGCGGACCTGCACACCGTGCCGGTTGCAGTCGTCCTCCCCGGCGCCTGCGGCTGGTGGCAGCGTGTCGCCGTTCCTCCCACCCATTCCAGGATCCTGCCCGATGCCCATCACCTGCTTCCAGTCGCTCCGTCCCGTTGCTGCCATCCTCGCCTACGGCGTACTCGCCGGCTGTGCCACCACGGCGGCCGCCCCCGGCCTGGTCGTGGGCCAGCAGGCCAGCATCGAGGGCCAGGTGCTGCGCGTCGACACCAACCCCTGGGCCTATGACGGCAATGCCGTGGTCGCCATCTCCAGCGCCACGGCGGGCGAGGTCGAAGTGCAATTGCCGGCGCGCTGGAACCTGTGCAAGGCCGCCGCGCCCGAAGGCGTGCAGGAACTGAAGCCGGGCGACCGCGTGCAGGCCACCGGCACGGTGTCCGAGGCCAAGGTGCTGGTGGTCTGCGCCGAACCGCAGCACCGCCTGCGCAAGCTGCCGTGAATCTTGGCCGGTTGCCGCTGCAAATGCGGCAACCGTCACGCCTTCGCACGCGTCGTCGGCTGGCGGCATGGCCTCGCGATTGGCATCGCCGGACGATCAGTTACTATCGGCCGGCACGAGCCAGGGAGGCATTGCAGCGATGGATTACACGCACCAGGTGCTGGTCAAGGGGAATTACCAGGTCGTGGCCTTCACGGCCGACCCCCAATACGACCCGGCGGACATCACCGCCTACGCCGTGCTCAACCTTGCCGGCGACCGCCTTCGGCAGGACCTCAGCCTGGAGCAGGCCCGCTTCTGGCTCGATACGCTGGTAGAGAAAGAAGCGCTGGCCGAGGAAGAGGTGCTGCGCCAGCAACAGTCGAGGCGTCGCGCGGCGCCGGCGCAGCGACGACGCTAGCGGCTGCAAGCACGCAACGGAAGGCACGCCACTGACACGGAGGTTCGGTTGGACAGGAACAAGACCATTTTCTTGGGCGCCACGGCCGTGCTCACCGCGGCAGCGGGACTGTACCTGTCGGGCT
>SEHC01000516.1 GCA_004173415.1 Lysobacteraceae bacterium | reverse complement strand
CCATCCAGCCCCTGGGCCAGGGTGCGGGCATCGCCGCCCTGGGCCAGCTTGATGCGCAGGCGCACCTCGTTCTGCGAGTCGGCGTAGCGCAGCGCGTCCTCGTAGCTGATCTCGCCGGCCTGGTACAGCTCGAACAGGCTCTGGTCGAAGGTCTTCATGCCCAGGTTGGTGGATTCCTTCATCACTTCCTTGAGCTTGTGGATCTCGCCCTCGCGGATGTAGTCCTGGATCAGCGGCGTGCCCAGCATGATCTCCATCGCCACCCGCCGCGCCTTGCCGTCCGGGGTCGGGATCAGCTGCTGGGCGACCACGCCCTTCAGGTTCAGCGACAGGTCCATCAACAGCTGGCCGCGACGGTCCTCGGGGAAGAAGTTGATCACCCGGTCCATGGCCTGGTTGGCGTTGTTGGCGTGCAGCGTGCACAGCACCAGGTGGCCGGTTTCGGCGAAGGCGATGGCATGGTCCATGCCCTCGCGGGTGCGCACCTCGCCGATCATGATCACGTCCGGCGCCTGGCGCAGGGTGTTCTTCAGCGCCGCGTCCCAGCTGTCGGTGTCTATGCCGACTTCGCGCTGGGTGATGATGCAGCCCTCGTGCTTGTGCACGAACTCGATCGGGTCCTCGATGGTGATGATGTGCCCGGTGGAGTTCTGGTTGCGGTAGCCGATCATCGCCGCCAGCGATGTCGATTTACCCGTGCCGGTGGCGCCGACGAAGATGATGATGCCGCGCTTGGTCATCGCCAGGGTCTTGATGATCGGCGGCAGGTTAAGCTCTTCCACGGTCGGGATGCGCGCCTCGATCCGGCGCAGGACCATGCCGACCTGGTTGCGCTGGTAGAAGCAGCTGACCCGGAAGCGGCCGACGCCGGCCACGCCGATGGCGAAGTTGCACTCGTGGGTCTTCTCGAACTCCTCGCGCTGGGCCGGAGTCATCACGTTCAGCACCAGGTCGCGCGACTGCTGCGACGTAAGCGGGGTCTGGGTGATCGGCGATATCTTGCCGTTGACCTTGATCGACGGCGGCATGCCCGAGGTGATGAACAGGTCCGAGGCCTTCTGGTGGGCCATCAGCTTGAGGAACGAGGTGAAATCGATGGTGCTCATGGTGCTGCTCCGAAGGTCGTCGCCCGGGTCGCGGGCGTAGCGGCGATTCTGTTACTCGAACAAGCGCTTGTCCTTGGCGTAGTCCTTGGCCTGGTGGCGAGTGATCAGCGAGCGCTTGACCAGGTCCTGCAGGTGCTGGTCCAGGGTCATCATGCCGTTCTGCTGGCCCGTCTGGATGGCCGAGTACATCTGCGCCACCTTGTCCTCGCGGATCAGGTTGCGGATGGCCGGGGTGCCGACCATGATTTCCCAGGCGGCGGTACGCCCGCCGCCGACCTTCTTCAGCAGCGCCTGCGAGATCACCGCGCGCAGCGATTCGGACAGCATCGAGCGGACCATCGGCTTTTCGCCGGCGGGGAACACGTCGATGATGCGGTCGATGGTCTTGGCCGCCGAGCTGGTGTGCAGGGTGGCGAACACCAGGTGTCCGGTTTCCGCGGCGGTCAGCGCCAGGCGGATGGTTTCCAGGTCGCGCAACTCGCCGACCAGGATGATGTCCGGGTCCTCGCGCAGGGCCGAGCGCAGCGCCTCGTTGAAGCCGTGGGTGTCGCGGTGCACTTCGCGCTGGTTGATCAGGCA
>SEHC01000515.1 GCA_004173415.1 Lysobacteraceae bacterium | reverse complement strand
ATCGCCAAGGCGAAGGAAGCCGACCTGACTGCAGCCGAGCTGGAAGCGGCGGTGCGTACGATTGCGGGTTCGGCCCGCAGCATGGGCTTGACGGTAGAGGGCTAAGACGATGGCACAGACCAAACGACAGAAATCCATCCTTGCCGCGGTCACCCCGGGCAAGGCGTACTCCATCGACGACGCATTGAAGATCGTCAAGGAGAACAGCAAGACCAAGTTCGTCGAAGCCGTCGACGTGGCCGTCCGCCTCGGCGTGGACGCGAAGAAGTCCGACCAGCAGGTGCGCGGTTCCACCGTGCTGCCCGCCGGCACCGGCAAGTCGGTCCGCGTGGCGGTGTTCGCACCGGCCGGCGCCAAGGCCGATGAAGCCATTGCCGCCGGCGCCGAAGCCGTGGGCATGGACGACCTGGCCGAGAAGATGCTGGCCGGCGACCTGAACTATGACGTGGTCATCGCGACCCCGGACGCGATGCGCGTGGTCGGCAAGCTGGGCCAGGTGCTGGGCCCGCGCGGCCTGATGCCGAACCCGAAGGTCGGCACTGTCTCGCCGAACCCGGCCGAAGCGGTGAAGAACGCCAAGTCGGGCCAGGTCCGCTACCGCACCGACAAGGCCGGCATCATCCACTGCACCCTGGGCAAGGCCAGCTTCGACGACGCCTCGCTGAAGAGCAACCTGCAGGCGCTGCTGCTGGACCTGGTCAAGGCCAAGCCCTCGACCGCCAAGGGTACCTACCTGCAGAAGGTTTCGCTGAGCTCGACCATGGGCCCGGGCGTGACCGTCGAGATTTCCTCGCTTTCGCTGAAGTGACGCTACGGCCCGCGCGGTAGCGCGGCCTTGCCGGTGCGTCATCCCCGCGAAGGCGGGGATCCACAGCCCTGGATGTGGAACGAAACAGTTTTGCCGGCACCTTTGAAAACGAAAGTCGCTGGTTCCCGGCCTACGCCGGGATGAAGTTTGAAGGGGGTCGATCCAACGATCGACTCCTGGTTGGATTTGAGGGCAATCGCAGGGCAACAGTCCTGCGATAGCTGTCAAAGACCGCAGGCGCGGTTGGCGCATATCGACGACGGGCAGGGAAGCTTGGTTACGGCAGGGAGTCGCCGTCGATACAGCGGGATCGCTTAATTCGATCGCATTGGCGGATTTCCGCGCGTGCATCGGGCCGGCGTAGATGGTGCCGCCTTCTGGAAGTTTTCTGGTCAACCAGATCCAGAGCAGGCCACCACCGGGATGCCATCCGGCGTCCCCGGTGCCCAGGACGGGCACCGCCCAGGACCGCAAGCGGCAGGAGCCGTGAGCGGAGTTCATTTGGAGGAGTGTATGGCTCTAAATCTGTCTCAGAAGCAAGAAGTAGTAGCCGAGCTGGCAGGTGTCGCCGCCACGGCCCACTCCTTGATTGCTGCCGAGTACGCGGGCATCACGGTCGGTCAGCTGACCACGATGCGCAAGAAGGCTCGCGAAAACGGTGTGTACTTGAAAGTAGTCAAGAACACGCTGGCGTCGCGCGCCGTCGAAGGTACCGAATACGAGTGCGTCAAGGACTCGTTGGTCGGTCCCTTGTTGTACGCGTTCTCGACGGAAGAACCCGGCGCTGCCGGTCGTCTGATCAAGGAATTCGCCAAGGGCAACGACAAGCTGCAGCCCAAGCTCGTAGCCATCGGTGGCCAGCTGTATCCGGCCAGCC
>SEHC01000514.1 GCA_004173415.1 Lysobacteraceae bacterium | reverse complement strand
GACTGGCCGAAACAGGCACTGTGCTACCTGCCGCAGAATCTGCCCGAACCCAATACGCGCGGTTTCGGCACCGCATTGATCGCCGCGCTGTATCCGGTGCTGCAGGCGTCGGCGGGCCGTGCGTTCCTGCTGTTCGCCTCGCATCGCGCGCTGCGTGAGGCCGCTGAAAGCCTGCGCGATGCGCCGTGGCCGCTGTTCGTGCAGGGCGAAGCCCCGCGCGCGACCCTGCTGGAGAAATTCCGAGCTTCCGGCAATGGCGTGCTGCTGGGCGCGGCCAGCTTCCGCGAAGGCGTGGATGTGGTCGGCGACGCGCTGTCGGTGGTGGTGATCGACAAACTGCCGTTCGCCGCGCCCGATGACCCGGTGTTCGAGGCGCGGCTGGAGGCGATCCGCCGCGACGGCGGCAACCCGTTCCGCGACGAGCAGTTGCCGCAGGCGGTGATCGCGCTGAAGCAGGGCGTCGGCCGCCTGATCCGCAGCGAGACCGACCGCGGCGTGCTGGTGCTGTGCGACCCGCGATTGACCGGCAAGCCGTATGGACGCATCTTCCTCGACTCGCTGCCGCCGTTCGCACGCACCCGCGAGGTCGCCGACGTGGAGCGCTTCTTCGGCGCCGAACCTTCCGCGCCGCAAGTGGCGCAGGACTCCGAACAGGACTGGTATGAAGCTGCTCGCTTTTGAAACCGCCACCGAGGCCTGCTCGGTCGCGCTGTACCTGGACGGCGCAGTGGTCGAGCGCTACGAGGTCGCCCCGCGCCTGCATGCCGAGTACGCGCTGCCGTGGGCCGAAGCGCTGCTGGCCGAGGCCGGCATCGCCCGCTCGCAGCTCGATGCCATCGCCCTGAGCCGTGGCCCGGGTGCGTTCACCGGCGTGCGCCTGGCCGTGGCCCTGGCCCAGGGCATCGCCCTGGCGCTGGACCGGCCGGTGGTGGCGGTGTCGACGTTGCTGGCCATCGCCGCGAGGTCGCCGACTTCTTCGGCCAGCGGCAGCATCGAGCACATCCTCGCCGCGATCGATGCGCGCATGGGCGAGGTCTACGTGGGCGCGTTCGCCCGTGACGCCAGCGGCCTGCACGCGATTTCCGGCGAAGCGGTGATGGCGCCCGACGCGGTGGCGCTGCCCGAAGGCGAACACCGCTGGCACGGCGTCGGCACCGGTTTCAGTGCGGGCGAGGGCGCGCTGCGGCAGCGCCTGGCCCCGCGCCTGGCCAGCGTCGACGCCACCGTCCTGCCGCACGCGGCCGACGTGGCCCGCCTGGCGGTTGCCGCCTACGCGCGCGGTGAATCGCTGGCCCCGGAACGGGTCGAACCAGCCTACCTGCGCAACAACGTCGCCCTGACCCTGGAAGAGCAGAAAGCCCTGCGCGCGTCGCGCTAAGGACCGGCCTCGAAACGCATCCGCGTTGCCTTGTGGGAGTGCTTCAACACGTGAGGGAAGGGCCGCAGCGCCGAAGTTATCGAATCAACCGCAGGAACGCAGCCTCAGGTGCGGTCCGACCCATGCTTTCACGCCGCAGGCTGTTAGCACCCTCGTCACGCTGCGGTTCCAGCGGCATAACACATCGGCGCCTAGGTTGGCGCTGGCCTATCCCGGCCCAGCACGGACTCTTCCCAATGCCGAACACCGACAAGAACAAATCCGGTGGCCACAGCCATCCGCAGAAGGACAACCGCAACAACAACGA
>SEHC01000513.1 GCA_004173415.1 Lysobacteraceae bacterium | reverse complement strand
TCGGCTCCGGGGTCGCCGGGGCACCAGGCCCAGCCACGCAACCTGCCGCCAGAACATCCGTCCACCCTACCTTCGACGACGAAACTCCGTCCCGGCTGCTCACTTGGCGTCATATGTGCGATGCGTTCAAAGCTACGATCCCAATCTGACCATAAACTGCAGCACTCCGCCATAGCGCGCCGACGCCGTAAGCTTCGAGAGGGCGTCCTTGTCGCCACTTCCGCCACCACGTCGCCACAGGCCGCCCCTCCGGCGGCCCCCGGTTGCCACAGGATTAACGATGCCAAGAATCGCCATCGCCACCGCCATTGCCGCCGCCGGCATGGACGAGGACCTGGTCCCGCTTCGCGCCGCGTGCATCGCTGCGGGCATCGATGCATGGGTGCTGGCCTGGGACGATGCGACGGTGGGCTGGGCGCGTTTCGACGCGGTCCTGGTGCGCTCGACCTGGGACTACACCGAACGGCTGGACGAATTCCTGGGCTGGTGCGGGCGGGTGGAGGCGGTCACCGAATTGCTGAATCCGCACGCCGTGCTGCGCTGGAATACCGACAAGCACTACCTGAGCGACCTCTCGGCCCTGGGCCTACCCACGGTGCCGGGCGTGTTCGTGGAACCCGATGCCGACCCCTTGCCCGCGTTGCAATCCTTCCTGGCTCGATACCCGGACCCCGAGTACGTGGTCAAGCCCGCGATCAGCGCCGGCGCGCGCGACACCCAACGCTATGCGCGCCACCAGGAATTCGCGGCCGGCAACCACGTGGCCCGGCTGCTGGACGCCGGGCGCAGCGTGATGCTGCAGCCTTACCTGGACAAGGTGGATACCGAGGGCGAGAGCGGCTTGGTGTATATCGGCGGCCGGTTCAGCCATGCGATCCGCAAGTCCCCGCGGCTATTGCCCGGCAACGAGGCGGGCAGCGGGGCCACCGCGGCGGAAACCATCAAATGCGCCGTGCCTGCGGCGGATGAACTGGCCCTCGCCGAGGCGACGATGGCCGCCATCGCCCGCCATCCGGACCTGGGCCATGCCGAGCCGATCTACGCCCGCGTGGACCTGATCAGGGACGCACGAGGTGCGCCCTGCTTGCTGGAACTGGAGCTGGTCGAGCCCTCGCTGTTCCTGCCCGGCGCCCCGGGCAGTTCCGAGCGGCTTGCCACGGCCCTGCTCGCCCGCCTGGCAGCCCGGGGGCTGCTGACTCGCGCCACCCGTCCATGACCGGTAAAATCGGCGGGTCGCCTACGGCCCGCATCGCGGCCGGCTCCCTTCGCTGAACCAAGGAAACCCCAGCCAATGAAAATCCTCGTCGCCTACAAGCGCGTGGTGGACTACAACGTCCGCGTGCAGGTCAAGCCGGATGGTTCCGGCGTGGTCACCGACGGCGTCAAGCTGTCCGCCAATCCCTTCGATGAAATCGCGCTTGAAGAAGCCCTGCGCCTGCGCGACAAGGGCATCGCCACCGAGGTCGTGGTCGCCACCATCGCCCCCGCCGACGCCCAGGCGCACCTGCGCAACGGCCTGGCGATGGGTGCCAACCGCGCCATCCACGTGGTCAGCGAAGGTCCGATCCAGCCGCTGACCGCCGCCCGCATCCTGCTCAAGCTGGTCGAGAAGGAGCAGCCGGACCTGGTGATCCTGGGCAAGCAGGCGATCGACGACGACTCCAGCCAGACCGGGCAGATGCTGGCCACGCTG
>SEHC01000079.1 GCA_004173415.1 Lysobacteraceae bacterium | reverse complement strand
GTATCTGCAAGGCGAATGGCGTCGGAGTGGGAGCGGGCGCATCGGTCCATGACGTGGAAGGCATGGGACCTGAAGGCGCCGGCGAACCCGAAGGGAAACGGACGGCCGCTTGCAAACGGAGCCTACTCTACCCGATCGGGACAATTAAAGCTCGCATTTCCCTGTTCAGGTTTTCGCTGGCACTGGTCCGTGGGGCAAAAGCCGCAGCGTGGTGCGGGTGCCGCGGCCCGGCTCGGAGGCCACTTCCAGCTGCCAGCCGAAGTGCTCGCAAAGGCGCGCGATCAGATCCAGGCCGATGCCGCCGCGCTCGCGCCCGGCGCTGCCACGGGCCATGCGCGCGTAGATCGCGCTGATCTCTTCCGGCGACATGCCGTGGCCCGGATCGTCGATCACCACCGTGGCGTCGGCCTCCAGGCGGACATGGATCTGGCCCCGGTCGCTGTTCTCGATGGCATTGCGCAACAGGTTGCCGATCGCCGCCTGGACGATCGCCAGCGGGGCGACGATGCTGCATTCGGGCATCGGCCCCAGGATCAGGGCCAGGTCCTTGCCGCGACTCAGGTGGCGGTGGTCCTCGACGATTTCCGGCAGCAACTCTCCCAGCGAGAACCGGTCGCTGATCCCGGCCAGCCGCTCCGGGTCCCGGGCCAGCACCAGCAGCAGCGAGATCAGCTGCTCCACGTCGCGCGCGGTGCGCTGGACCCGCTGCATCTGCTTGCGCGCGCTGGCAGGCAGGTCGGGCTGGGCCAGGGCCAGTTCGCTGGCCCCGGCGATGACCGCGATCGGCGTGCGCAGCTCATGGCTGGTGATGTCGATGAAGGCGCGCTCGCGCTCGACGAAACGCTCATTTCGCGTCAGGTAGTCGTTCAGCGCATCGGCGATGACCACCAGTTCGGCGCTGGCATCCTCCGCCAGCGCCACCCGTTGGCCGCGCTGGTCTGGCTGCAGGCGGCCAATGCCGGTCGCCAGCTGGCTCAGCGGCCGCAGCATCCGGCCCACGCCCCAGACCATCAGCAATCCCAGCGCGATCACCACGGCAACGGTCCCGGCCAGCATCCACGCCACCAGGTTCATCTCGCGCGCTTCGAAGTCGGTGATGTCCAGGGCCAGGGTGAATCGTTCGCCCTCGTTGTCCTCGACCAGGGCGACCCATTGGCGATCGCCGATGGCAACCTCGTCGTGCACCCCGGGGGGCAAGGTGCGAAAGGGCCCGGGGATGTCGGTGCTGTAGCCGTCGACATACAGCCTCAGGTCCTGGGTGTCGCGCCACTCGTAGTCGGGATCGGACTGGCGGCGCTCGATGAAATAGTCCATTTCCGAGTTCATCAGCGATTGCCACACCAGTTGCTCGGCGTGCTCGTTGATGACGAAGCCGCTGACCAGCACCGCCAGCGCCAGCACCAGGGTGAACCCCCCCAGCCAGAGCATGATCCGCCACTTCAGGCTGGTGTCAGCCATCCGCATGCTCGCCGGTGATGGCCGCGCCCAGCCGGTAGCCGACCCGGGGCAGGGTATGGATGAGCTTGACCGGGAACGGGCCGTCCACGCTGCGGCGCAGTTCGTAGACGTGCGAGCGCAGCATGTCGCCATCGGGCGGGTCGTCGCCCCACAACGCATGCTCCAGGCGTTCGCGGCTGACCGCCGCCGGACTGGCCTGCATCAGCGTCTCCAGCAGCTTGCGGCACGCCGGATACAGGTGCAGCACCTGTCCGCCGCGGGTGGCCTGCAACGTGGCCAGGTCCAGTCGAAGATCCTCGACCTCGAGGACGCGATGGCGCCCGCGCCCGGCCACGCGGGCGACCAGCGCCTCGATGCGCACTTCCAGTTCGGGCAAGGCGAAGGGCTTGGTCAGGTAGTCGTCGGCGCCGGCCCGGAAACCGGCGATCTTGTCCGGAAGCTCGTCCCGGGCCGTGAGCATGATGACCGGGGTCGAGGCGTTGGCGCTGCTCCTCAACCGCTGCAGGACCTCGCGCCCGTCCATGCGCGGAAGCATCCAGTCCAGAACCACCGCGTCGTAGACCTGGGTACTGGCCAGGTGCAGGCCGGTGACCCCGTCGGGCGCGGCATCCACGGCGTAACCACGCGCCTCGAAATACTCGAACAGGTTGGCCACCAGGTTCCGGTTGTCTTCGACCACCAGCAGTCGCATATTATTCCTTGAATGTCGCGGGGCGGCGGCGGGCCAGCATTCCACGAAGACGCGAGGCCATCAATTGAGCGCTGAGCCAATCACGGAAACGTAACGTTCCCACGACATCTTTACGACATCGACCAGACCACGCTTTGCGTCCATAGGCGACCCAACCGAGGTATCCGTCGTGCTGAAGATACAGGCCAACGAAGCCAGGCTGGATGGCGTGGAAGTCGAGTACGCGGGCGAGGGCCGGGCCAGGCCGTTGCCGACGCCGCGCCTTTCGGTGGTGGTGCCGGTGTTCAACGAGCGCGACAACATTCTTCCCCTGGTCCGCGAAATCGTCGCAGGCCTGGCCGACCGCACCGACTACGAGATCATCTATGTCGATGACCAGTCCAGCGACGATGGCGTCCAGGTCCTTCAGTCGCTGAAGCAGGAATTGCCCCGGTTGCGCGTCCTCCAGCACGCCAGCCGCAGCGGGCAGAGCACGGCCATCCGCAATGGAGTGAAGGCCGCGCGCGGCGACTGGGTGGTGACGCTGGATGGCGATGGCCAGAACGACCCGGCCGACATCAACAAGCTGCTGGCCGCGCGCGATCACGCAGGCGAGGACACCAAGCTGCTGGCCGGCTGGCGGGTGACCCGTCGCGACAACGCCGGCAAGCGCTGGGCGTCGCGACTGGCCAACGGCATCCGCTCGCGGCTGTTGCGGGACTCGACCCCGGACACCGGTTGCGGGATCAAGCTGTTCGAGCGCCAGGCGTTCCTCGACCTGCCCTATTTCGACCACATGCATCGATTCCTGCCTGCGTTGATGCAGCGTGCCGGCTGGAAGACCGTCAGCATCCCGGTCAACCATCGCTGCCGGAATGCCGGCGTTTCCAAGTACGACAACCTGGGCCGTGCGCTGGTCGGGCTGCGGGACCTGCGCGGCATGGCCTGGCTGATAAGCCGCAGCAAGCTGACTGCGGTGCGCGAGTATTGAATACGGGGACGCCCATGAACGAGGAAATCCTCTGGCTGGCCTGGACCGGCCTGCACATGACCCCATGGAAGATCATCGGCCTGCTTGGCGCGCTGATGTTCGGCGCACGCTGGTTCGTGCAGTTCCATGCCTCGCGCCGTGCGCGCAAGCCGGTGATCCCGCGCCTGTTCTGGTACATGAGCGTGGTCGGCAGCGTCATGACCCTGAGCTACTTCCTGTTCTCGGCCAAGCAGGATGCGGTCGGGGTGTTGCAGAACCTGTTCCCGGCCTTTACCGCGCTGTATAGCCTGTACCTGGACATCAGGCACCATGGCTGGAAGCGGGAGCTCGCCACGCAGTGACGTCTTCCCGGCAGGATGGCCGCACCAGGGCACCTGCCCTTGGTCGTAAGATTCCCTGATGTCCGAGCCAGCCACCTTTCCGCGGGGCGGTGCCGCTTACCTGCTGCTGGCGCTGGCTACCTTGAGCCTGCTTGCCGGGCTGGGACTGCGCGATCCCTCGCCGCCTGACGAGCCACGTTTCGTGCTGGCCGCACGCGCCATGGTGGAATCCGGGCAATGGCTGTTCCCGCATCGCGGGACCGAGTTCTATGCCGAGAAGCCGCCGGTCTTCATGTGGATGCAGGCGGCTGCCTACCAGGTGGTCGGTCACTGGAGGGTGGCGTTCCTGCTGCCTTCGCTGCTGGCGGCGTTGCTGACCCTGTGGCTGACCCATGATCTTGCCGCCCGACTGTGGAACCGGCGGGCCGGCCAGTACGCCGCACTGGGGCTGTTCGTCTGCCTGCAGTTCGGATTGCAGGCCAAGCGGGGCCAGATCGACATGGTCCTGGTGGCCCTGACCACCCTGTCGCTTTACGGCCTGTTGCGGCACCTGCTGCGTGGGCCGAACTGGCCGCTGGCCTGGCTGGGTTTCTTCGCCGCCGGACTGGGTACGGTGACCAAGGGGGTGGGATTCCTGCCGCTGCTGGTGCTGCTGCCGTGGGTAGCGCTGCGCTGGAGCCGGCGCCCCCATCTACCAGCGCGCGTCGCAGGCGATGGCTGGCGCTGGCTGCTGGCGCTGCTCTGCTTCATCGCCGGCGCTGGCGTATGGGTCGCGCCGATGCTGGTCGCGGTCGGCGCCAGCACCGACCCGGCCTTCCACGCCTACGCCAGCGAAATCCTGTTCAAGCAGACCGGCAAGCGCTATGCGGGCGCCTGGCATCACGTGCAGCCGTTCTGGTACTTCGCCCAGGTGATGGCCACGCTGTGGCTGCCGGGCGTGCTGCTGTTGCCCTGGCTGCTGCCGGCCTGGTGGCGCCGTGTCCGCCGTGGCGATCCCCGCTTGTGGCTGCTGTTGGGTTGGTCGATCCTGGTGCTGGCGTTCTTCAGCGCCAGCCCCGGCAAGCGCGAGGTGTACATCTTCCCGATGCTGCCGGCGCTGTGCGTGGCGGCTGGTGCGCTGCTGCCTGGTCTGCTGCGGCGCGCCTGGGTACAGCGCACCCTGTTGGGCTACCTGCTGGCGTTGTCGATAACGCTGGGCGCGCTGGCGCTGGCGGGACTGCTGGACGCCAGCGATTGGGCGGGCAAGCTGGCCGCGCAGCGTGACATCGCGCCGGAAACCCTGCGCACGTTCCTGTACTGGTTGCTGGGCTTCGGCGCGGCCTCGCTTGCCGTGGTCGCATGGGCGCGAACCCGGCGCATCGGGTCGGCGGTGGTGCTGGTCACGGCATTGTTGTGGACGACCTATGGCTTCGGTCTGGCGCCTACCCTGAACGCGGACAGCTCGGCGCGCAAGCTGATGCAGCGAGTGGGCGAGCGCATCGGGCCGCAAGCGCAACTGGGCATGGTCGCCTGGCGCGAACAGAACCTGCTGCAGGCCGACCGGCCGGCCGTCGATTTCGGCTTCAAGGCGTCCTGGCAGGACCAATGGACGGCGGCTGCGCGTTGGCTGAGGGAAGATCCGCCGGGTCGCTGGCTGTTCGTCCTGGACAAGGCACTCAGTCCTTGCGTGGACAGGGCGCAGGTGGTCGACATCGGAGTTTCCAACCGCAACCGCTGGCTGCTGGTCCCGGGCACTGCACTGGATCCGGATTGCCGGACTCCGTCGTTCGATGGCCAAACCATCGAAGTTCCTTGAACCGAGGGTGACCGGTCACTGCGTTTAACGCGCAGGCAACCCGGCTCCGACCGCTCTCCGACAGTGCAGAACCAATGATGCGCGCAAGTTTTTCCCGTGCGCACACATGCAGAGACTTTCGCTGATTCCACTTGCAGATACGTTGCCGGCCAATGCCGGCGTCCAAGTCGCTGGCGCCAAGAACCATGTGCGTCGTCCGTCGATCCCGGCCTTCTACCTGCGTCACCTGTGGATGCCGCTGGTCCCATTTGCGTTGCTGCTGGTGCTGTTGGTCGTGCGCCACGGCGACCTCTGGATCGCCGATCGGGTCTACGCGATGGAGGGGCATGCCTGGACGCTGCAGTCGGGCTTCATTACTCAGGACCTGCTGCACGCCGCGGCCAGGCAGGCCAGCAAGGCTGCCTGGTTCGTGATGCTGCTGGCACTGTGCCTCTGTCTCTGCGCTCGTCGGCTGCAGGCTTGGCGTCGGCCGCTGTCGTACCTGCTGCTGTCCACGCTGCTGGCCACCGCCATCGTCGGCCTCATGAAGCGCTGGACCCACGTCGACTGCCCCTGGGACCTGACGCGATATGGCGGCAGCCACGTCTACTACAGCCTGGTCATGCACAGGCCCGGTCTTGCAGCTGCCGGCAAGTGTTTCCCCGCCGGCCATGCCAGCGCCGGTTACGCGTGGGTCGCGCTGTACTTCGCCCTGCTGGGCCGGCCTTCCCTACGCTGGTGGGGCCTGGGCGTGGGTCTGGGGCTTGGCCTGGTGTTCGGCGTCACCCAGCAGTTGAGAGGGGCCCACTTCGCTTCGCACGACCTGGTTGCGCTGGGGATCTGCTGGCTGGTCGCGTTGGCGCTGCATCGGCTGATGCGCCTGCCGCAACCGGCGTCGGCCGCGGCTGGAGAATTTGCTTGAGCGCGGTGTCCGCCAGGCCGGTGGCGCCGGCTCGGCCCATGTCGAAGTTGGCGTGGTGGACGGCCCGCCCGCTGCTGGGTACCGAAAGCCTGATCCTGGCGTGCAGCCTGTTCTTTTCCTTTTTCAGCAATGCCGCTTTCTGGCATGCGGCGATTGCGGATCCATTGAGCCAATGGCGATTGGCCCTGTCGCTGTTCATCGTGGTCACTGCGATCCATGCATTCCTGCTGGCACTGGTGGTGAATCGCTGGACCGCCAAGCCACTGCTGACCGTGCTGCTGCTGGTGACCGCAGCGGCGACGCACTACATGAATGCCTATGGTGTCTACCTGGACGTGGACATGCTGCGCAACGTCCTGCACACCGATGCCCGTGAGTCCCTCGAGCTGCTGACCCCAGGGCTGGTCCTGGTCCTGGTCGTGACCGCAGTGCCGGTGGCCGCGCTCTGGCGGCTGCGGCTGCGCAAGCGGTCCTTGCCCCGTGCAGTGGCAAGGCGGGCGATTTTCCTGCTGGTCGTGGCGCTGGCCGGCGCCACGGGTATCGGCCTGTCGTCGCAAGGTTTGTCCTCGCTGGTCCGCAACCATCGTGAAGTGCGCTACCTGGTCACGCCGGCCAACTACATCGTTTCGCTGTTCAACGCGCTGCAGGCTTCGCCCCCTGGCGCCAAGCGGGCGTTGCTGCCGGTTGGCGTGGATGCCCGCCAGGCGACGCGTGCGGCGGGCGCCAGGCCAAGGTTGCTGGTGATCGTGGTCGGCGAGACCGCGCGTGCCCAGAACTGGGGCTTGAGCGGATATGCGCGACAGACCACGCCTGAACTGTCCGCGGTCGAAGGGCTGCTCAATTTCAGCCGGGTGAGCTCCTGCGGCAGCAGCACCGAGATCTCGCTGCCCTGCATGTTTTCGCCGTTCGGCCGCAGCGATTACGACGAGAAGAAGATCCGCACCCATCAGTCGCTGCTGCATGTCCTGGACCACGCCGGCATCGCCATTTCGTGGCGCGACAACCAGTCCGGATGCAAGGGGGTCTGCGACGGCTTGCCGACCGAGCGGCTTGCCGATTCGAACGATCCAGCCCTGTGCAACGGCAAGCGCTGCCTGGACGCGATCCTGTTGAAGGGATTGCAGGAGCAGCTCCAGTCCACCGCGGCGGCGGCGGCTGACCGGGTCGTGGTGCTGCACCCGCTGGGCAACCACGGGCCCAACTATTTCGAGCGTTATCCGTCGCAGTTCAAGCGCTTCCTGCCGGCCTGCGAGAATCCGGAACTGAGCCAGTGCCAGCGCCAGGAGATCGTCAACGCCTACGACAACGCGCTGCTCTACACCGACCATTTCCTGGCTTCGACCATCGGCCTGCTGAAATCCGAAGTCGACTACGACACCGCGATGATCTATGTGTCCGACCATGGCGAGTCGCTGGGCGAGAAGGGCCTGTTTCTGCACGGCATGCCCTACGCCATCGCCCCGGCCGAGCAGCTGCGCGTGCCGATGGTGATGTGGCTGTCGCCCGGAATGGCCCGCCAAGAGGGGCTGGACACGGCATGCCTGCGCCGCACGGCGGGCCAGCCGGCCAGCCACGACAACCTGTTTTCCTCGGTGCTGGGGCTGATGCGGGTCAGCACCCGCCAGTACCAGCCCGGCAAGGACCTGTTCTCCGCATGCCGCAAGCCGGCCTAGGCAATGCGGGGCCACGAAAAAACCCCCGCATTGCGGGGGTTTCTTTTTATGGATCAATGGCATGTGTGTGGTGGCTATGGGTGGACTCGAACCACCGACCCCAGCATTATGAGTGCTGTGCTCTAACCGGCTGAGCTACATAGCCGCGCATTGAACCGTGCATTTTTCCTGCCCGGGCCCCGCC
>SEHC01000078.1 GCA_004173415.1 Lysobacteraceae bacterium | reverse complement strand
CGAGGCCGGGCATTTCCCGCCGCCGCTGCTGCCTTCCAGCGCCACCCTGCACAACTACCGCGAGCTGTTCCTGCGCGCCGGCATGGGCCGCTTCCTGTTCAACAGCCTGCTCATCTCCACTTGCGTGATGGTCCTGTCGGTGCTGTTCAACACCCTGGCCGGGTATGCGTTCGCCAAGCTGCGCTTCCGCGGCCGCGACCGCGCCTTCCGCGCGCTGCTGGCGGCGCTGGTGATCCCGGCGCAGGTGTCGATGATGCCGCTGTTCCTGCTGCTCAAGCAGATGGGTCTGGTCAACACCTACGTCGGCGCGATCGTGCCGGGGATGGCCGGCATCTTCGGCATCTTCCTGGTTCGCCAGTACGCGCGCTCGATCCCGGACGAGCTGCTCGAAGCGGCACGCATCGACGGGGCGGGGGAGTGGCGCATCTTCTTCCAGATCGTGTTGCCGGTGCTGAAGCCGATCCTGGTCACCCTGGCGATCTTCAGTTTCCTGGGCGCCTGGAACGACTTCATGTGGCCACTGATCGTGCTCAGCGACCAGGGCCTGCAGACCCTGCCGGTGGCGCTGGCCTCGCTGTCGCGCGAGCACGTGATGGATTACGAACTGATGATGGCCGGCTCGGTGGTGACCGTGGTGCCGGTGCTGGTGCTGTTCCTGGTGTTGCAGCGCTATTACCTGCAGGGCCTGCTGCTGGGGAGCGTGAAGGGGTGAAGCGCATGGTCGGGTGGTTCTCCAAGTGGCCCGGGGCTTTGCGCAGGCTGGCGGTCTGTTGGCTTTGTGGGCCGTTCCTGGCCGTCATGCCACTGGCAGCCGCTGCGCAATCCGCGGCCACGGTGCTGGATGATTTCGAAAGCGCGGCTCAGTGGCGCGTGGTGGCGTCCAACCAAGTGACCGGCGCATTGCGGTTGGCCGATGGCGCGGCGGGCAAGGCCCTGTGCCTGGATTACGACTTCAATGGCGTCTCCGGATATGCCGGCATCCAGCGCGACCTGGTCCTGGAATACCCGCAGAACTACCAGTTCGGCTTCCAGCTGCGTGGCGATTCGCCGCGCAACGACCTGCAGTTCAAGCTGGTCGATGCCAGCGGAGACAACGTTTGGTGGGTCAACCGGCCCCGGTACGACTATCCGACGGCGTGGACGCCGGTGCGTTACCGGCAGCGCCACCTGGACAAGGCCTGGGGACCCGATCCGGACCGCGTCCTGCGCAGGAGCGCGAAGATCGAATTCACCGTCTACAACAACGCCGGTGGCAAGGGCTCGGTGTGCTTCGACCAGCTGACCTTCGAGCCACTGCCCGCCGATGATGGTGCGCCGCTGGCCGGCAAGGCGAGCGCATCGGCCGCGTTTCCCGCCGGTGCCGCGGCGATGGCCGTGGACGGCAGCCCGGACACGGCATGGGTGGCCGACCTGGATGGCGACCAGGATCCGCAGCTGACCCTGGACCTGGGCAAGCTGCGGGAGTTCGGTGGCCTGGTCCTGCGCTGGAAAACCGGGCAGCACGCATCGGACTACCTGGTGCAGCTGTCCAACGAGGGTGTCCAGTGGCGCGATGTGCGCGCGGTCGTCGGCGGCAACGGGGGCAACGATCACTTGGCCTTGCCGGAGTCGGAAGCGCGCTACGTGCGCCTCAATATCGGTGATGGGCCGGGCCGGTCGTTCGCCCTGGCCGAACTGGAAGTGAAACCACTGGCGTTCGCGGCGCACCCCAACGACTTCATCCGGGCGATCGCGGCCGATGCCCCGCGAGGATGGTTCCCGCGCGGCTTCGTCGACGAGCAACCGTACTGGACCATCGTCGGCGTCGACGGCGGGCAGGTTCAGGGCCTGATCGGCGAGGACGGCGCGGTGGAGTTCGGCCGCGGCGGCGCCAGCATCAGCCCCGTCGTGCGGATGGACGGGGCGATGGTCACGTGGGCCGACGTGGAGCTCTCGCAGTCGTTGCAGGAGGGATACCTGCCGATTCCGTCGGTGCACTGGAAGCATCCCGCCTTCCGCCTCGAGGTGACGGCGTTCGCGCGCGGCGACCGCCACCAGTCGCAGATGGTGCTGCGTTATCGACTGAGCAACCGGACCGCACGCAAGCATGCGTTCACCCTGGCGTTGGCGGTGCAACCCTGGCAGGTCAATCCGGCCAGGCAATTCCTCAATACCCCGGGGGGTTATTCACCGATCCGCTTCCTGTCCCTCGGCGACGAGATCCTTATCGGACCCGAGGGCGCGGCTGCGGGCGCCGGCAGGCTGGCGCTGGCGGTGCAGCCGCCCGACGCCGTGATCGCCCGCCGCTTCGACAGCGGGATGGTGTTGGAAACCCTGGCGTCCGGCGATGCCGTGGCGGAAGTCGGACAGGCCAGGGCCGTGGCGGTGGATGAGACGGGCCTCGCGTCGGGCGCCTTGCTCTACCGGCTGGACCTCGATCCGGGGCAGACCCGCGAGGTCAACCTGGTCGCGCCGCTGACCACGCTGCGTTCCCAGCACGGCATTCCGCATCCGCTGGAAACACCGGGCAATCGCTTGCCGGCCGTGGTCGACTTCGATGCCGAAGGACTGCAGGGGGAAACCGCTGCCCTGTGGCGCGCCAGGCTGGACGAGATGAAGCTGCAGGTGCCAGCCGAAGGCCAGCCGGTCGCGGACACCCTGCGCACCGCGCTCGCGCACATGCTGATCTCGCGCATCGGCCCGCGCCTGCAGCCGGGTACGCGTTCGTATTCGCGCAGCTGGATCCGCGACGGGGCGATGATTTCTGAAGGGCTGCTGCGCCTGGGACGCCCGGAGGTGGTGAAGGAGTACCTGGAGTACTACGCGCCCTACCAGTTCGACAACGGCAAGGTGCCCTGCTGCGTGGACGACCGCGGCAGCGATCCGGTGCCGGAGAACGACAGCCATGGCGAGCTGATCTTCAACATCGCCGAGTACTACCGCTATAGCGGGGACAAGGCCTTCCTGCGCAGGATGTGGCCGCACGTGCAGGGCGCTTACGCGTACATGGAGGAGCTGCGGCTCAGCGAGCGCACCGAAGCCAATCGCGCCGTGGATCCGGCCTTCTACGGCATGATGCCGGCCTCGATCAGCCACGAGGGCTATTCGGCCAAGCCGATGCATTCGTACTGGGACAATTTCTGGGCACTGCGCGGCTACAAGGATGCGGTCGAGGTGGCCGAGGCGCTGGGCGAGACGGCCGAAGCCAGGCGCATGGCGGCCTCGCGCGACCAGTTCCGCGACGACCTGCAGGCCTCGCTGCGCGCGGCGTCGGAGCGACACGGGATCGACTACCTGCCAGGTGCGGCCGAACTGGGCGACTTCGATCCCACCTCCACGACCATCGCGCTGGCCCCGGGCGGTGAGCAGGGCAGGCTGCCGCAGGCGCTGCTGGAGGCCACCTTCGAGCGCTACTGGCGCGAGTTCGTGCAACGCCGCGACGGCAAGCGGCAATGGAAGGACTACACCCCGTACGAGTGGCGCAATGTCGCCGCCTTCGTGCGCCTGGGCTGGCGCGAGCGGGCCTGGGGCGCGACCCGGTTCTTCCTCGACGACCGCGCGCCCAGGGCCTGGAACCAGTGGGCCGAGGTGGTCTCGAGCACGCCGCGCAAGCCGTTCTTCGTCGGTGACCTGCCGCATGCCTGGGTCGCGTCGGATTTCGTCCGCTCGGCGCTGGACATGTTCGCGTATTCGCGCGAGATCGACGACAGCATCGTCCTGGCGGCCGGTATTCCCAGCGCATGGATGGAGGGCGAGGGTGTCGCCATCAGCGGCCTGCGCACGGCGCATGGGAAGCTCGGTTATTCGCTTGGCCGCAACGAGGACAAGCTGTCGCTGCGGGTAGGGGCGGGGATGGTGTTGCCGGCAGGCGGCCTGGTATTCCCCTGGCCTTACGCAAGCGAACCCGGCAAGGTCACCGTCAACGGAAGCCCCGCCGAATGGAAGCAGGGCGAGGTCAGGATCCGGTCGTTGCCGGCGACGGTGACCATCGAAGCAAGGTGATGACACGCCTGCCGCAGTAGCGACGCCGGTCGCGAAACCCGCGATGGTTCCATCCTTGCCGGCTTCCGGGCTCCGGGCTTCCGGGTTTCCGGGTTTCCGGGTTTCCGGGTTTCGCGACTTGCGTCGCTGTTACGACCGGGCGGGGGTAGCGAGGCTATCATTTCCACCTGGCTTGCCCGGACTTCGCCATGGCTACGATACGCAGACTGGATCCGGCCGATGCCGACGTCATCCCCGCGTTGACCGAGGTGCTGCGCGACGTGATCGCGGGTGGCGCTTCGGTGGGGTTCCTCGCAAGCGATGGAACTACTGAGCTGGATGATTACTGGCGCGGCATCTTCGCGTCGCTGGGCCCGGCCCTGGCGCTGTGGATCGCCGAGCACCAGGGACAGGTGGTAGGCACGGTGCAGCTGGCCCCGTGCCAGCGCAGCAATGGCAGGCACCGCGGCGATGTGCAGAAGCTGCTGGTGCACCGGTCGGCGCAGGGCAGGGGTGTGGCGACGCGATTGATGGACGCGGTGGAAGCGCATGCACGGGCATCGGGCCTTGGCCTGCTGGTGCTGGATACGCACAGCGGCTCGCGCGCCGAAGGCCTGTACCGGAACCGTGGCTGGCTGGCGGCGGGTTCGATCCCGGGTTTCGCCGCGGTTCCCGATGGGTCGTTGATCGCCACGACCTACTTCTACAAGCAGCTCTGAGCCCCGGGCGACACGCCTAGTGGGTAACCGTAGGTCGCGATCAGGCGGCGCGCACACTTGCCACCAGCGCGGCGGCCCTGGCCGAAGCCGTCGTCACCTTGTCCCATTCACCCGCATCCAGCCAGGCCGGGGGCACCATCCATGAGCCGCCCACGCAGACGACATTGGGCTGGGCCAGGTATTCGGCTGCATTGTCGGCGGTGATGCCGCCGGTAGGGCAGATTTTCAGCTCCGACAGCGGCCCGGCCAGTCCCTTCAGCATCGCCAGCCCGCCCACCGCGCTGGCCGGGAACAGCTTGCAGACGCGGAAACCCCGCGCCATCAGCGACAGCAGTTCGGTCGGCGTCGCCGCGCCGGGCACGACCGGAATCTGCGCCTCCGCCAGGGCGTCGGCCAGAAAGGCGGGGGTCCCGGGCGTCACCAGGAAGTCGGCTCCGGCATCGATCGACTGCTGCATCTGATCGACCGTGAGCACGGTGCCGGCGCCGATCACGATGCCGGGCAGCTCCTTCTTCAGCATCGCCAGCGCGTCCATCGCGACCGGCGTGCGCAGGGTCAGTTCGATCGCCGGCAGACCTCCTTCCAGCAGCGCCGCCGAAACCCTGCGGGCCTGGGCCAGGGTGTGCACGGTGACCACCGGCAGGATGCCGGCGGCATGCAGGAGTCGTTCGGCTTGTCGCTGGTGGTGGGCGATGGTCATGGCAGGATCCGTGGTCGGCGGTTCAGGCGTCTTTGGCTTCATGCGGAGCGGCGGCCGCGGCCTGGTCGTAGCCCAGCTCGTATTCGGCGTCGTGCTCCCAGCCGCCTTCCGGCGACGGCGGGCCGCAGGAAATCGAAAGCGCGCCCTGGTCGGCCGGCGTCACCAGGTTGCGGTTCCAGGCGAACAGGTTGCGACCCAGGTCGTGCGCCGACACGGCGGTATTGGGGGCATGGCCGCGCGACTCCCATTCCTCCGCCGCGACCAGCACTTCCAGGGTGCCGGCGCGCGCGTCCAGGCGGATCATGTCGCCCTCGCGCAGCTTGCCGATCGGGCCGCCGCGCGCCGCTTCGGGCGTCAGGTGGATGGCCGCCGGAATCTTGCCCGAAGCGCCGGAAAGGCGGCCGTCGGTGACCAGGGCCACGCGACGGCCCTGGTTCTGCAGCAGGCCCAGCAGCGGGGCCAGCGAATGCAGTTCCGGCATGCCGTTGGCGCGCGGGCCCTGGTAGCGGACCACGGCGATGAAGTCGTGCGGCAACACGCCCGCGGCATGCAGCTTGTTGAGCACGCGCGGATCGTCCAGGACCACTGCAGGGGCCTCGATGCGGTGGTATTCGGGCTTGACCGCCGAGACCTTCATCAGCGAGCGGCCCAGGTTGCCGCGCAGCAGGCGCAAGCCGCCCTGCAGGTCGAAGGGCGCACTGACCGGCCGTACCACTTCCGGATCCGCGCTGGCTGCCACGCCAGGCGCGTAGTCCAGGCGGCCTTCGCTCAGTCGCGGTTCGTCGCAGTAGGCGCGCATACCGCCCGGCACCACAGTGGCTACATCGGCATGCATGAGCCCGGCTTCGATCAGTTCGCGGAACACGAACTGGGTGCCGCCGGCGGCGGCGAAGCGGTTCACGTCGGCATCGCCGTTGGGATAGACCCGCGCCAGCAGGGGAACGATCGCGGACAGTTCGTCCATGTCGTCCCAGGTCAGCAGGATGCCGGCCGCCCGCGCCACCGCGATCCAGTGGATGGTGTGGTTGGTGGAGCCGCCGGTGGCCATCAGCGCGACCATGGCGTTGACCACGGCCCGCTCGTCGACCAGGCGGCCGATCGGACGGTAGTCGCCGCCCAGCGCGGTGATCCGCAATACGCGCTCGGTCGAGGCCCGGGTCAGCGCGTCGCGCAGCAGTGTGCCGGGATTGACGAAGGAGGTGCCGGGCAACTGCAGGCCCATCGCCTCGAGCAGCACCTGGTTGGAATTGGCGGTGCCGTAGAAGGTGCAGGTGCCCGGCGCGTGGTAGGAGGCCGCCTCGACCTCGAGCAATTCCTCGCGGCTGGCCTGGCCTGCCGCATAGCGTTCGCGAACCTCGGCCTTCTGCTTGTTCGGGATCCCCGGCGTCATCGGCCCCGCGGGCACGAACATCGCCGGCAGGTGGCCGAAGGCGAGGGCGCCGATCAGCAGGCCGGGGACGATCTTGTCGCAGACGCCCAGGTACAGGGCGGCGTCGAACATGTCGTGGCTGAGGGAGATGGCGGTGGCCTGGGCGATGTTGTCGCGCGAGAAAAGCGACAGTTCCATGCCCGGCCGGCCCTGGGTGACGCCGTCGCACATGGCCGGGACGCCGCCGGCGACCTGCGCCGTGGCGCCGAGTTCGCGCGCGGCCTGGCGAACGATTTCGGGGTAGTGCTCGAACGGCTGGTGGGCCGAGAGCATGTCGTTGTAGGCATTGATGATGCCCAGGTTGGCGACGACGTCGGCGCGCAGTCGCGCCTTGTCGGTCTTGCCCGACGCGGCGAAGCCATGGGCCAGGTTGCCGCAACTCAGTCGCGTGCGGCTGGGTCCGTCGCGGTGCGCCGACTCGATCCCCTGCAGGTAGGCGCGCCTGGACTCGGCGCTGCGCTGGCGGATGCGTTCGGTGATTTCGTCGAGGCGGGGATGCAGGGTCATGGCGGTGGGCTGGGTCTGCTGGAAAGGGCAGGAAGCGACCGGTACGGGAAATCCATGGAAACGAGTGCGCGGCGGTGGCTGCGACATACCACAGAGATACCAGTTTTCCGGATGCTTTTGCGCCGGAGTGAGGTCTCAGCCATCTTAGCGCTATCTCGCCGTTACAGCCCCGAAAATATGAGATGCCAGTAAAATACCAGTTCGGACGGCCACTGCCACCCGCCTGCGCGATCACCGGCTGCTGAAGCTTTCCACCGCGAACGCGGCCGCGCCGAGGAGTCCCGGTCGCGGATGGACGATGGCCAGGGTCGGCACCCCGGCCATGGCCGGGGAAAAGCGTCCCTTGTGCTCGAAGCGCTGGCGGAAACCGGAATGCTGCAGCGAGGGCAGCAGCTTGGGCACCAGGCCGCCGGTAAGGAACACGCCATCCCAGGCGCCGGCGCTGAGCACCAGGTCGCCGGAAATGGCCCCGAAAACCGCGCAGAAGACGTCCAGCGTGCGCATGCAGCGGACGTCGCCGGCTGCCGCCCGCGCGGTCACGTCGGCAGGCTGCATCGGACCGGGGTCCTCGCCGGCGATCTCGCTGAGCGCGCGATGCAGGTTGACCAGCCCCGGCCCGCAGATCAGGCGTTCGTTGGAGACCCGGCCGAACTGTTCGGAGAGGCGGATGAGGATTTC
>SEHC01000077.1 GCA_004173415.1 Lysobacteraceae bacterium | reverse complement strand
TACGAGGGCAAGGTCGCCAAGCTGATGGACTTCGGTGCGTTCGTCACGATTGCTCCTGGCAAGGACGGACTGGTCCACGTGTCGCAGATCTCCAGCGACCGCGTCGAGAAGGTCAGCGATGTGTTGAAGGAAGGCGATATCGTCAAGGTCAAGGTGCTGGAAGTCGACAAGCAGGGCCGCATCCGCCTGTCGATGAAGGCCGTGGAAGAAGGCGAGGGCGTGTCGGCCGAGTAAGCCGCGCACGGATTGCAAGTGATACGGAAAAGCGGGCCTCGGCCCGCTTTTTCTTTGCCTGCGGTAGCGGTGCCCCTTGTTTCGCAGGGTTGGCTGGCAGCAACGACGCTGGCCCCTGGAGGCGGCTCGAAGCCAGGAAGCCCGGGCACGGCGGCATCCAGCTCGATTACAGGTCGACTTCGTCGGCATAGACCCGCCTGCGTCCCCACTGCGGTATTTCCAGCTCGACGAATGCCAGCTCGGCGTGGAGGGGATCGCTTTCCAGTCAAATACAGCTGAACTTGCGGGTCTTTCGCTGCTGCCTGCGCACTAAAGGCCCGCGGAACTTTGCGCGCAGCGAGTTGGCCGACGACAGGGAAAGCGGCTCCAGGCCGCTTTCCCGTCAGCGTCTGCCTAACAGCCGCAACCCTTGTCGCCTTTTCCCTTGCGGGGGTGACTTGGGTTCTCGTCCTCCTTGCCGCGCCTGCCGTGTTTTCCGCCCGTGTCCTTGCAGTGTGGTTTGCAGGCCGCGTCTTCCAGATCCACCTCGATGCACACACTCCTGACATGGACGCGTTTGACATCGGGGTCACGCAGCCCCAGGCAGTCGAGCAGGTCGCCGGCGGCCTGGTTGCAATGGCGATGGCAGTCGCCCGGGGAGTAGCCGCCCGGTACCACCGGCACGGGCGGACGATCGGGTTGTTGCACGATCACCCCGGGAGTGGCGGTGTCGGGATCCCACACCACGACGATCGTATAACTGCCGTCACCGCCATCCTTGAGCGGCCCGACCACCTGCACGCCGGGCAGCGGCGCAACGGTGAATCCGCCGCCGCGGCCGGGGCCCAGCGGATTGTCGTAACGGTCGTGTGGCAGCAGCACCAGCGTGCCGCGCTGGCCGCCCTCCACGGCGGTGATATCGACCAGGGTGACGTCGGTGTTGTCCGGATCGATGCCAGGTTCCACATGCACGGCCCAATGCACTTCGCGCGTCGCCAGGCATCCCTGGCCGTAGCGGGCCAGGGCGCGGAACGTATAAGTGCCTTCGGCGCGGGTGAAATCCTCCAGCGGATGGTTGAAGACGCCGTCGGCTTCCATCGCCCCGTCGTCATGGGCGCCATCGTCGAACATCGGCAGGCTCACGGTCGTAGTGCCCACCGGAAGATGACCGCCATTGCTGCTGGCGATGCTCTTGAGGGTGGCATGGAAACCATCCACCGCATCGCCGGAAGTGATCGGCGCACGCAAGCCGGTTTCGGTGGTCAACCGTCCCAGGGCGATGGTCGGCGCATCGACGACAAGTTCGACTTCGGCATCGGCTGGCACGGTGCCGTTGGGGTAGTGCAGTCCCACGCGTGGATGCAGAACATCGCCGGTGTAGAGATGGCGGGGCGAACCCAGGTAGCTCAGCCTGGGTCCGCCGATGGCGGTGACCAGGTAGAAGTACCGTACATCCGATGGGAATTGCTGGGTGGCCGCGTGTGCGGCTGCGGCCGCGCGTTTCGACAGGCCGAGAAGGATCGGCGGCACCCGGTCGACGATCAGCTTCCAGGTGCCGTCGCGTTCGCCTTCATAGGGCAGCGGTATCTTCAGGAACACCCAGCTGCGACCGCGCACCTCGCGCACCCGCTTGCCGGCCGCCAGCAACTTGCCCGACGGCGTGTAAACGCGCGCACGCAGCGGGGCCTGCAGGTCGTCCCAGCCCAGCACCACGGTGATGTGTTCCTCGCCGCAGACCTGGAACAGGTGCGGCTGCGATTCGGCCTGGTTCCTGCCGAGGACGTGCTCGGGATCGCTCAGCGCGCCGTTCTCGAAAATGTTGCCGAAGCTCAGGCCGAAGAACTTGCGCAGACCCAGGCCATCCAGGGCGCGGGTGAAGTGGCCGCCGTGCTGGTGGGCGACGCGGTTGAGCAAGGGCCCGTCGATATCCGCATCCGAGCCGAATCCGATCACGTTGAGCTTGGTGGCACCGAGGAATCCCTCCACTTCCTCCACCATGGGCGCGGTGTTCTGCAGGCCGTCGGTCAGCAGCAGCATGGCCTTGCCATTGCCCGAGCCGGAGCCGAAGCCCAGCTGCCCCATGCCGATGCCCGCGCCCAGGCTGGTGTTGCCGCCCGGGGTGATCGCGCCGATCTGGCCGCTGGTGAACGGGGCGGGGCCGACCAATTGCGGCTTCACGGTGGCTGCCAGTCCCATCGGCCGGTCCAGGCCCGCAGCGGAACTGAAAGTCACCATGCCCAGCCGGTCGCCGGCGCCTTCGCGGACCAGCTGAACGAACAGCGAAGCCGCGTCCTGCGCTTCTTCCAGCTTGCTGCGTCCGATCGGAGGCGCGCTGCCGGACATGCTGCCGGAGCGATCGAATACGATCATCACGTCCAGCGGCACCGCCGGAACCGGCGGGTTGTTCAGTCCGGCCTTGACGTTGGCCACGGGCGCATAGGTCACCAGACAGGCGTTGCCGCCTACCGGACCCACGCTGAGCGGTCCTCCGACGATGCGGCCGCTGCTGTCGAACAGCGACGAACCCGAACTGCCGCCGCAATAGTCGAACCCCGACACGTTGCTGCCGCCGGCATGCACGCCTTGCTGGGTTTTCTTCACCGACCCGGTCGGGTGGTGCATGGTGAACACGGTTTCGCCCGACATGAGCGCCGCACTGCGCATCTCCAGCGGCGCAGGCAAGTCGCCCGGGGCCGCGTCCAGGCGCACCACGACCCAATCGTTGCTGCTGGGTGGATTGGAACCGTTGGCGGCCGAGCCGGCCGCGACCTCCTCGACCACCTTGAAGAATCGCGGATTGTGGCCGGCGGGACGGCTGCCATCGCAGGCAGTCTCGTAGTCGAAGGTCACCGAGGCGCTGCGCACGTCGCGGCCGGCTGCATCGACCAGGCAGTGGCGTGCGGTCAGGAACAGGTCGCCGGCGATCAGCGTGCCGCTGCAACTGCTGACGTGCCCGCCATGTCCGGAGGCGTTGAAGTCATGCGCCTCGACGATGATGCCGGTGGCCGCGCGCACCTTGTCGCGGATCGCATCGGGCACGGTAGGCAGGGAGCAACGCGCATTGCGCCACTCGAAGCTCGGATGGCATTTCAGGCGCGTCTCGTAGATCGGCTCCTGGTACGGATTGCTGTTGAGGAAAGGGTCGGGGTTGGAACGGCTGCCAGTCGAAGTCCCTGGCGGATTGGTGGTCTCGGTGGCCTCGCCACTGCCGAATTCAAGCAGCCGTGCGCTGCCGGTACCGCCAACTATGCGCATGGTGATTGGCGTGTTGATCGCATTGGCCGGCCGCGACCAGAAGTCGCTGCCCGAGGCGGACGTGAACACATCCGTGTCGTAGCCCAGCGCCACCTCCAGGCGCGCGCCGCCATTGAGCAGCACAGAATCGAAATGCAGGAACACGAATCGCGGTGGACCCAGGGTCCCGGGTCCGGGAGTCAGGTCGAGTCCACTGCTGTGGGTGAATGTGCGTCCGTCGGCGACGACGCGTCCAAGCGCATGGGTCATGCGGTGATCCTCCACGCATGTTGAGGGGGAAGGGCGCGTGCCATGCGCATCCCGCATGCCGCGCGCCCCGCATGCCTGTATGCGGATTTCCCCCTCCCAACCAGCGGACCTCACAGGCTTATTCCAATCAACGCACCGTCACCCACCTGCCGGCCAACACCTGTGCCTGGATGCGCGTGGATCAAGCGCGTGGAGGAAGTCGATCCGCCGGCATCGGCGGCAGATCAAGAAGCGAAGTGGCCGCTGTCGTGAAGGACGAGTCCCGACTCGCCGCGGGCCTTGTCGAATTGATCCGTGCCGTCGCGGACTGCGCAGCTTTCCAAGCCGGGCCGGATCTGCATTCGGAAGGCAGCTGCGCCACTTCGCCGCATCGTGGTTCCAGCGGAAGGGCAGACAGCGCTTCCGGAATTCCACAAGCCTTTTCCGAAGACCAAAGAGCTGTTCCGGAAAGGAAGATTGCTCTTCCGGAATACAGGAACGCTCTTCCGGAATACAAGAACGGTCTTCCGCAACGGCTTTTTTCCCTTGGCGAAGGGCAAACAGGCATTCCGCCAAGGGAATCGGCTCCGTCGGAACCGCTTTTTCGTCTTCCGTTGGTGAAATTTTCAACAGCGGAATGCCTTTTTTGCATTCCGGAAGACCAGGAAGCCTCATCCGGGGAAACCTGCCGTCTTTCGCTGGTTCCTCAAAGGGTGAGTGCTTACGGGGTCGGGAGTTAGCTCCGTTCACCTGTCCGGTGACCGCCGATGTGCGCCGCGAACCGGCGCAGGAAAACCCCCGCCTGCCTGTGCACCGTTTCATCCAGCCGCTCGCCCGGCTTGTCGGGGACCTTGCAGAAGCCGCTGGCGAGGCCCCGGTCACCGCGAACGGACGATCGCCGGACAGCCGCGCGAAGTCGCGGGACGGTCGCGCCGCCAGGCGATGGTTGATCGGGTGTGGCTAGCTGTTTTCCGGGCTGCGCAGCCAGTGCAGGATCCGCGCATACACCTCGGCGCTGCCCAGCATCTCCAGGTGATTGATGCCGTATCCCACCCAGCGGCGCGGGCTGGGAATGCGCAGGTCGAAATCCGGGTCGTGGTGTTCGCCCAGCGCGCTGGCGAGCGGAACCAGGCCGTCGCCGCGCAAGGCGCCTTCGTTGCCCTTGCGCGCCTGCTGCGTGCTCACCGCGATGGCATACGCCGCTATGGCCGCCGGCAGGGGCAGCGGCGAGCGCCCGTCGGCGCGGCCGTCGCCATCGCGGTCCTGCCAGTCGGTATCGCGGACATTGCCATGGCGCAGGTCCTGGATGCCGGCGCTGCGGATCTTGCCCAGGCGCACCAATGGCGCGCTGTAGGGACTGATGCCGATCAGCAGGTCGGCCCAGCTGCCGGCGCGTTCCAGTGGCGCGCCGTGATGCGGAGTGCCGAGGAAGACGATCCGCTGCGGCAGTTCCGGCCAGGCGAGTCTTGCGTTCAGGGCGTGATCCAGAGCGCTGCGTGCGACCAGGCCACCCATGCTGTGGCAGAGCAGGGTTATTTCCTCCACCGGCACGGGCCATGCCTTGACCAGTTTCTCCAGCGAGCGGGCGAATTCGCGCCCGTTGGTCGAGATGTGCCGGCCACTGTTGTAGCGCAGGTAGACCGGCGTGTAACCGAGGTCGCGGGCAAGGGCCTGGCCATGGTCGTGGCCGCCATAGCTCCATTGCTGGTCGTGCATGCACAGGCCGTGGACCAGCACCAGCAGTTTGCCGCCGGCCTGGGGCAGGCGCGCCGCCAGCGGCTTGCGTGCAAGCGGCAGGGGCCGTCCGTCGCGACGGAACTGCATGCCGATCGCGAGAGGGTTGCCGCTGGCTTCCAGGTGATCGCCCAGCACGCCATTGGCCGCCGCTCGCACCGCTTCACGCGGCGGCGACGGAGGGCTGCTTCCCAGCAACGGCGCCAGCCTGGAAAGTGAGGCATCGAGGCCGGAGCCGACCAGCCGGGTCACGCCGCGTACGCGGCGGTAGACGAAGCCGCTCAGGCCGGTGGTGGTGGTGGGTGCGGGTTTGCCGACCACCGCCGGCAGGTGGGTGATGGCGGCATGCATGGCCTCAACCAGGTCGGTGATCCCGCTGACCCCATCCACGGCCAGGCGGCCCAGGCCACGCAGGTCGTCGGCGATGGGGGTTTCGGGTTTGCTGGTCTTGCCCTGGGACATGCGGGTCGCCTGGTTCGGGCCGGTTGCCGGAACCGGCAGGGCTCGAACGGATCGAGGAATTGCTGCGGGAAAGGCGGGAAGAAAGCCATGCCCTGCAGGTCCATTTAAACCCCGGAAGTCCAGAGCTTTTGCTCCTCTTTACCGGCAAAGGGGCTGCCGGCGCCTTGGTCACGGACGCCCAGGCGGCGGCCGCCTCCCCGAGGGGCGGCCGGCAGGCCAAGCTAACCCGGCGCCGCTGCCGTGCCTGCCGGCGGCGCAACCAGGCTCAGCGCTCGCGTCGGCTCATCACCCGCTCGCCGCGTCCGCGAAGCTGCCAGTCGGGCGCGGCCGGGGTTGCCGGCGGCGCCGTGTCCGCGGTATCGCCCTCTGCGACGCCCACCGCGGACGGGGCCATGGCCGCCATGGCGGGGTTCGACTGCACGGCAAGGTCGGTGCCCTGGACGATGCCCAGCGGCGCGTACCCCGCGTACGCGGGGAAGATCGTGCCGATGTTCGGATTGGCCATGCGCCGGATCATGATCTCGGAGAAGACGCGGCGATAGTCGGTGGTGACCGGCACGTCGCCGAAGGTCGGCGACAGGGTGGTCGGGTTGAGGCCGGGCCAGCTGCCGTAGAACCTGCGGCCATTGACCGCGCCGCCGAGCACCAGCATCGGGTTGCCGTAGCCGTGGTCGGTGCCGCCGTTGGCGTTGGCGCGCACGCGCCGGCCGAACTCCGACTGCACCACCACCGTGACCCGCGACATCTGGCCGCTGCCATTGAGTTCGGCGAAGAACGCCGCGAGCCCTGCCGACAGTTCCGCGATCTTGTTCTGGTAGTAGTGGTAACCCTCGCCCGCGGTGCCCTGGCCCTCGTGGGTGTCCCATCCGCCCAGGTCCAGGGTGGCGAAGCGCAGGCCCAGGTTGAAGCGGATCGACTGGGCGATGGTCCAGAGCTGATCGGCGAAGCTGCCGGTCGGCCAGGCCGCGGGCAGCGCCGCATAGGCCTGGCGGTTGATGGTCTTGAGCGCGGCATCGGCGCGCCTGCCGTTGAGTTCGATGCCGGTGCTGCCCGACCACAACTCGCTCAGGGTTTCGTTGAGGCCCTTCAATCCTGCGGGCGAATCGGTGCGGATCTTCTGCCAGGCCCAGGCGCCGGCGTCCAGGTCGAAGTCGCCGGGGTTGGACATGCTCAGCGAATCGGTCGCGCCCATCAGGCTGGCCGGCTGGGTGCCCGACACGCCCAGCGCGGGCAGCACGGCAGCGGGGGTGGCGCCCGGGCGGGTGTCCCAGGCACGGCTCATCCAGCCACTGGTCGCGCCGTATTTCCCCGGCGTGCCCATGTCGATGTAGAGCTGCGAATCGAAGTGGCTGCGGGTCACGGTCGTGGCCATGCCGCAGGCATGGACGATGGCGAGCTTGCCGTCGTTCCACAGGTCGCGCAGGCCGCCGGCCGACGGATGCAGGCCGAAGCCGGTGGCCGCGCCGCCGGCCAGTGAAAGGGGCAGGGCGCCATACGTGCCGGTGGCGGCGATCGACAGGTTGGGCCGGGCTTCCTCGTAGAAGACCCGGTCGGCGCCGTTGATCGGCACCACCAGGTTGAGGCCGTCCAGGCCGCCACGCAGGAACAGGTGCACCACCGTGTCGTGGCTGTTGGCCGCGGCCACCGCGTCGTCGGCGAACATCAGGCTGGAGCCTGCGCCACCGACCAGGGCGGCGCTGCAGCAACCCTTGACGAATTCGCGGCGCGTGAGTGTGTAGTCGATCATGTCGGCGCCCTCAGCGGCTCAGGAATTCAGGTGACATCAGGATCAGCGAAACCATGCTGCGCAGGCGCTGGTGGTTGTAGTGCTTCTTCAGGTCGCTGGCCGCCCACGTATCGGTGTCGGCGATGACCTGCGTGGCCGGATCGCCGTTCTGGGCCATGAACCGGGACAGCACCGACTTACGCGCGGCCGAGGGCTGGTAGCCGAGCAGGCGTTGGCACCAGAAATGGACCAGGTTGTTGGCCGTCCAGGTGGCCACGCCGGCGCGGGTGGCGGCCAGGATCGGGCTCATCGGCACCTCGGCGTCCTTGGTCTCGGTCATCCAGTTGATCAGCTTCCAGGTCATGGCGAAGGAATTGGCGCCCGACCAGGCCTG
>SEHC01000076.1 GCA_004173415.1 Lysobacteraceae bacterium | reverse complement strand
ACCGCGCCATCCAGGCGGATGGTTTCGCCGTTGAGGTAGCGGTTCTGCAGGATGAAGGCGACGGTATCGGCGAACTCCTCCGGCCTGCCGAGGCGGGCGGGGAAGGGGATCGAGGCGCCGAGTGATTTCTGCACTTCCTCGCTCATGCCGTCGACCATCGGCGTCCAGAAGATGCCCGGGGCGATGGTCATGACGCGGATGCCGAAGCGCGACAGTTCGCGCGCCATCGGCAGGGTCATGCCGACCACGCCGCCCTTGGAGGCCGAATAGGCGGCCTGGCCGACCTGTCCTTCGTAGGCGGCCACGCTGGCGGTATTGATGATCACGCCGCGCTCGCCGTCTTCGCCGGCCGCGGCGTGCTGGATCAGGTTGGCCGCGGCCTTGGCCACGTTGAAGCTGCCGACCAGGTTGACCATGACCGTGGCCTGGAAGGTCGAGAGCGGCATCGGCGCTTCGCGGCCCAGCACGCGCCCGGCGCCGAGGATGCCGGCGCAGTTGATCGCCGTGTTGAGGCCACCCACGAACTCGCTGGCCGCGGCCACGCTCGCGACCACGCCGGCCTCGTCGGTGACGTCGGTGCGGAAATAGCGGGCGCGGTCTGCGCCCAGTTCGGCAACTGCGGCAGCGCCCTTGTCGTCGTTGACATCGAACAGGGCGACGCGGGCGCCATGGGCGACCAGGTGCCTGGCCACGGCCAGACCCAGGCCGGAGACGCCGCCGGTGACCAGGGCGCGGGTGTCGGAAAGCTGCATGCGGAAGTCCATCGACCGGGAGGGCGGCATTTTACGTCATCGGCCGCCAGCACCCGCCCACAGGCGCCGCAGGGGCGTGGGAGCCGCATCGCTCCGGGGGCCTCTTCAGTCGCGATGCTGCGGCGTCAGAGGTCAAGCAGGTAGAAGGTGTTGCAGCCGCCGTGGCCGGTGGCGCCGAGCGGGGCATCGATGCGGCGGAAGCCGCTGCGTTCGTACAGGCGCATGGCCGCGTCCATGCCGCCCAGGGTCTCCAGGTAGCACTGGCGGAAGCCGAAGCCGCGCGCGGCCTGCAGGCAGCGGGCCATCATCGCCGCGCCGGCCCCGAGGCCACGGGCCCCGGCCAGGAAATACATCTTGCGCAGCTCGCAGGTGTCGCCGTCGCCGCCGGCCAGGGGCGCCACCCCGCCGCCGCCGAGCACGCGGCCTTGGCGTTCGACCACGAAATAGGCCGAGCGCGGCTCGGCGTAGGCCTTGCTCATCCAGTCCACTTCCGGATCGCTGATGGCGAAGCCGCATCCGACCGCGCCGAATTCCGGCATCACCGTGCGGATGATGGCGGCCATGGCCGCGTCGTCCTCCACGCCGATCGGCCTCAGCTGCCACTCCCCCGGAACGGCGCCTGCCTGTCGCGGCGGGTCGATCGCCGGCTCAGCCATTAGACACACGCTCCTCGGGCGAGCGCAGCCGGCTGGCGAACTCGTCCGGCGACAGGCCCGGCGCGAACAGGAAACCCTGGCCGACCGGGACCCCGAGCTGGAGCAGGAACTGGCGTTGCGCCTCGGATTCCACGCCCTCGGCGACCAGGCCCAGGCCGAGGCTCCGGGCGATGGCCGACACGGCCTGGCAGACGGCCACGTCGGAGCGGTTGTTGGGCACGCCTTCGGTGAACAACTGGCTGAGCTTGAGCCCGTGGATCGGCAGGCGGCGCAGGTAGTTGAGCGCGCTGTAGCCCTCGCCGAAGTCGTCGATGGTCAGCATCACCCCGAGGGCGCGCAGCTCGGCAAAGGTCTTCAGGGTGGCCGGCGCGTCCTCGATCAGCACCCGCTCGGTGAACTCCAGCTCCAGCGCCGAGCCCGGCAGCTGGAACTCATCCAGCACCGCGCGCACGTTCTCGGCCAGGTCGTCGTTGGCGAACTGCCGGTACGACACGTTGACCGCCACGCGGACCACGCCCAGGCCCATGTCCTGCCACTGGCGCACCTGGCGGCAGGCTTCGCGCAGCACCCAGCTGCCGATGCGGACGATGTCGCCGGTGGTTTCGGCGTGGCTGATGAAAAGGTCCGGGCGCAGTTCGCCCAGCTGGTGGTTTTCCCAGCGGATCAGCGCTTCGGCGGCGACGATGCGGCCGCGGCGCAGGTCGACCTGGGGCTGGTAGACCAGGCGGAATTCCTGGTTGTCGACCGCGCGGCGCAGCTGGGTCTCGATCTGCAGGCGATCCTGCTGGCGCCGGGCCAGTTCCGGGGTGAACGCCTGCCAGCCGTTGCGCGACCGATGCTTGCTGTCGTACATGGCGATGTCGGCGTTCTGGATCAGCTGCTGCGGTCGCACCCCGTCGCCGGGCGCGCGGGAGATGCCGATGCTGGCGGTGATCGAGAACTCGTCCTTGCCGAAGCGGAAAGAATCGGCGAACGCGGCGAGCACCGCGTCGGCCAGGCGTTCGGGCTGGGCCGGATCGCCGGTGGCGTCGCAGACCACCAGGAATTCGTCGCCACCGAAACGCGCGACCAGACCCTCGGTGCCGACCGCGCCCTGGATGCGCGCCGCCGCGCGCATCAGCAACTCGTCGCCGGCGCTGTGGCCGAGCACGTCGTTGACGGTCTTGAACCGGTCCAGGTCGATGTACAGCAAGGCCACCCGGGAGTGCACCGGATCGATCAGGCGAGCGCCCAGGTCGTTGAGCACCGCGTCGCGGTTCATCAGGCCGGTCAGCGGATCGGTGCGGGCCTGGATACGCAGCGTTTCCTCGGCGCGCTTGTCCACCGAGATGTCCTGCAGCGTGCCGGTGACGCGCGGGGTGGCCGGGTCGGTGGCCTCGGCTTCGCCGATCACACGGATCCAGAACGGGTGGCCGTCCATGCGGCTGCCCTGCAGCTCGAGATCGAAGCCTTCGCCGGTCGCGATCGCCTGCTGCATGGCGCCGCGGAAGCGGCGGCGATCCGGCTCGCGCAGCGAGGCCAGCATCTGCTCCAGGTTCTCCGGCGTGGTGGAGGGCCCGAGGATGCGCACCGCCTCGTCGGTCAGGTACACGCGGTCGTCGCCGGTGTTCCATTCCCAGCCGCCGATATGGGCCAGCGACTGGGCGCGGTCGAACAGGGCGCTGTCGCGCTTGAGCGCGGTCACGTCGCTGAAGATCGAAGTCACCTGGCTGGGCCGGTCGCTGCCGGCGGCGAACTGCGGCACCGAGGTCACGGTCAGCCAGATCAGCTGCCGGTGCTCGCGGTGGTACATGCCCAGCAGCTGGCTTTCCACCACCTGGCCAGTGGCCAGGGCGCGTTGCGAGGGCAGGTCCTCGGTCGGCATCTCGCGGCCGTGCGGGTCGACGAAGCGCCAGCGCTCCAGGTCCATCTCCTCGGCGATGCGCTTGCCTTCGCCGATGCCGAAGATGCGCATCGCGGCGCGGTTGGCGTAGGAGATCGAGCTGTCCTGGGCCTGGACCACGATGCCCTTGTCGATCACCTCCATCAATTCGCGATAACGCAGTTCCGCCTCGTGGCGCCCGCTGAGGTCGCGAGCCACCGCGACCAGGCTCTTGCGGCCGTCGAAGATGAAATTGGCCGAGTGCACCTCCACCGGAAAGCGGGTGCCGTCGCCGCGCATGTTGGTGACTTCGATGACATAGGTCTCGCCCCGGTTGAGGGTTTCCCAGACCGGGCCCATGTGGTCGTGCGGCAACTCGGGGTTGAGCACGTTGATGTTCTTGCCGACGATCTCCTCGCGCCCTCGGCGGTAGGCCTGCATGCCGGCCTTGTTGAGGTCGAGCACGGTGCCGTCCTCGGCCAGCACGCTGACCGGATCGGGAACCGCATCGAACAGGGCGCGATAGCGCAGCAGCGCCCAGTCCTTCTGCGCGGTGGTGACCTGCAGCAGGTCCAGCGCCTGCGTCATGAGCTCGCGCGTCGCCTGGTCCAGGGCCGGGTCGGTGCTGGCCCGGAGCAGGGACTGGCGCAGTTTCTCGGCGCTTTCGGCGGCGGCCGGATCGGCCTGCGGGGTGCTGGCGCCGGTCCAGGGCGTATCCACGGAGGGCGGCTGCAGGCTCATGCGGCCGACAGCGCCCGGGCGACCTTGCTGCCGGTTTCCCGGCCCAGCAGGGCCGACAGCCACAGGCCCGTCTGGCTCAGCAACTGCAGGTCGACCCCGGTTTCGATGCCCATGCCGTGCAGCAGGTAGACCACGTCCTCGCTGGCCACGTTGCCGCTGGCGCCGCGCGCGTATGGACAGCCGCCGGTGCCGGAAACCGCCGAGTCGACCACCGCCACGCCTTCCTCCAGGCAGGCCAGCAGGTTGGCCAGGGCCTGTCCGTAGGTGTCGTGGAAATGCACGGCCAGGGAAGACAGCGGGACCTCGCTGGCGACTGCCTTGAGCATTGCGCGGGCCTTGTGGGGGGTGCCTGTGCCGATGGTATCGCCCAGCGAAACCTCGTAACACCCCAGCGCGTGCAGGCGCGCGGCGACCCGGACCACGTCGGCCACCGGCACCTCGCCCTGGTAAGGACAGCCGAGTACCGTGGACACGTACCCGCGGACCTTGACGCCATCGGCGGCGGCCCGCTCCAGCACCGGGCGGAAGCGTTCTATCGACTCGTCGATGCCGGCGTTGATGTTCTTGCGGTTGAAGGCCTCCGAGGCGGCGGTGAAGACGGCCACCTCTCGGGCGCCGGCTTGCAGGGCGCGCTCGTAGCCCTGCTCGTTGGGCACCAGCACCGGGTAGGAAATCCCCGGCCTGCGCTCGATCGCGGCGAACACCTCGGCCGCATCGGCCAGTTGCGGGACCCACCTGGGGCTGACGAAGCTGGTGGCCTCGATGCTGCGCAGCCCGGTCGCGGAAAGACGGTTGATCAACTCGATCTTGTCGGCGGTGGCGACCATGGCCTTTTCGTTCTGCAGGCCGTCGCGCGGCCCGACTTCGACGATGCGCACCTGCGGGCTCATGCAGCCTCCACGCGGCGGGCATGCCATGGGCATTCGGCGGGCGAGGTCGGGAGCAGGCGTGGCGGCGATGGCATGTCGGACTCCCGGACTTGACTGGTTACAACGCGTATTGCGGCGGATCGAGGACGGCGGCAAGCCAGGGCGATGGCGTCGACGCGCGACGGAGGGTCAGGGCAGCGGCTCCAGCGTGGCCAGCACGGCGTCGGCCTCGACGAAGTCGCCGGCGGCCGCGCGCAGTTCGGCGACCACGCCGTCGCGGGGCGAACGGATCGCCAGTTCCATCTTCATCGCTTCGATCACCAGCAGTTCCTGCCCGGCCACGACCGCATCGCCCGCACGGGCCCTGGCCACGACCACGCGGCCCGGCATCGGCGCGACGATGCGTCCGTCGTTGCCGGCCGCCGCGACATCCGCGGGCCGGTACGCGCGCACCCGGGCGAGGTCGAGGCGGCGGTCGCCGTCATGCACCGTGACCCGATGGTTGTCGATGCGGACCAGGTAACGCGAAGCGCGTGGACCGATGCGCAGGCTCAGCTGGCCGCCAGCCAGTTGCGCGCCCTGGATCCCATGCGTGGCATCCGTCGCCTCTATTGAATAGTGGCCGCCGGATCCGTGCGCGAGCAGCTGCAGTTCCTGCCCGCGGTGCTCGAACACCAACGGCCTGAACCCGGCATGGCCCAGCCGCCAGCCATCGGCGATCGCCCAGGGCGATCCGGCGTCGCTGCCACGCTTGGCCTGTCGCCGCGCATCGCTTTCCTGCTCCAGCAGGGTCGCGGTGGCGGCGGCCAGCAGCAGGTCGGTATCGATGGCCGGCGCCGGCATGAACTGGTCCAGATGCCGGTCCAAGTAGGCTGTATCGATGCTGGCGTCGACGATGGCCGGATGGCGGACCAGTCGTTCCAGGAAGCCGATGTTGGATTTGGGGCCGGCGATCTCGCATTGGGCCAGCGCATCGCGAAGCCGGGCCAGGGCCGAGGCGCGGTCGTCGTCCCAGACGATGAGCTTGGCGATCATCGGATCGTAGAAGATGCTGACGACATCCCCCTCGACCACGCCCGAATCGACCCGCACATGCGCGTCGGCCGTCGGCAGCAGCAGCTTCTCCAGCTTGCCCGAACCGGGCAGGAAGCCGGCCTCCGGATCTTCGGCGTAGAGGCGGACCTCGATCGCATGCCCGCGTTGCGGGACCTGCGGCTGGGACACCGGCAGGGATCCACCCGCGGCGATCCGCAACTGCCATTCGACCAGGTCGAAGCCGGTGGTCATCTCGGTGACCGGGTGCTCCACCTGCAGGCGCGTGTTGATCTCCATGAAATAGAACGCGCCTGCGGGGTCGACGATGAATTCGACCGTGCCCGCGTTGACGTAGTCGATGGCCAGCGCGGCCTTGACCGCCGCATCGCCCATCGCCGCGCGCAGGCCGGCATCGAGGAACGGCGAGGGCGATTCCTCCAGCACTTTCTGGTAACGACGCTGGGCCGAACACTCGCGCTCGTTGAGATGGATCGCGTGGCCATGGCGATCGCCGAAGACCTGGATCTCGATATGCCGCGGCGACTGCACGTAACGCTCCAGCAATACCCGGTCGCGACCGAAGGCGTTGCCGGCTTCGCGCTGGCAGCTTTCCAGCTGGGCCGCGAAATCCTCCAGGCGATGGACCACGCGCATGCCCTTGCCGCCGCCGCCGTGGGCGGCCTTGATCATCAGCGGAAAGCCGATCCGGGCCGCTTCCCTGGCGAGCACCGCCGGCGCCTGGTCTTCGCCGGTATAGCCCGGCACCACCGGCACGCCGGCCGCCGCCATCAGGTCCTTGGCCCCGGCCTTGCTGCCCATCTTGCGCATCGACGCCGCGCTGGGTCCGATGAAGACCAGCCCGGCCTGCTCGACCGCGTCGGCGAAGTCCGCGTTTTCCGAAAGGAATCCGTATCCCGGATGGATCGCCTGGGCGCCGCTGCGCAGGGCGACCTCCAGGATCGCGTCGCCGCGGAGGTAGCTTTCAGCCGGACGCGGCCCGCCGATCGGCCAGGCTTCGTCGGCCTGGCGCACGTGCTGGGCGTCGGCGTCGGCTTCGGAATACACCGCAACGGTGCGGATGCCGAGGCGGCGGCAGGTACGGATCACGCGGCAGGCGATCTCGCCGCGGTTGGCGATCAGGATCTTGGAAAACATCGATTCATTCCGGAAGGTGGCAGACCGCTTCGACGTTGTGTCCGTCCGGGTCGGTGATGAAGGCGCCGTAGTAGGCCGGGTGGTAGTGCGGCCGCAGGCCCGGCGCACCATTGTCGAGGCCACCGGCGGCGAGGCCGGCCGCATGGAAGGCGTCGACCCGGGCGCGGCTTTCGGTGACGAAGGCCACATGGGTATGGGCGGAGACGCCGCGGGCGTCGGTTCCAATCCAGAAGCTGGGCTTATGCTCCCTGCCGAATCCCGCCGCCCAGTTGCCGTCGCCGGTCTGTTCGGGAGTCACCTCCATCAGCAGCGTTGCGCCGATCGAAGCGAGCAGGCGTTCGTAGAAGGCCTTGCTGCGCGCGTAGTCCGAAACGGGAATGCCTGCGTGGTCGATCATCGCGACGATTCCTTTTTCCCGGCCCACGAGGGCGCGCGTTTCTCGAGGAAGGCGCCAAGGCCTTCCTGGCCCTCGGCCGAGACCCGCAGTGCCGCGATCAGCGCGGCGTTGGCCTGGTCCTGGGCCTGGCCATCGACCTGGGCGCCGATGCTGGCCACCAGCGACTTGGCCCGTGCGGCGGCGATCGGACCGGCCTGCAGCAGCAGGTCGACCTGGCGCTGCACCGCGGCGTCCAGTTGGTCCTCCGCCACCACCTGGTGCAGTAGCCCGATCTGCAGCGCGGTCGGTGCGTCGAACATTTCCGCGGTGGCGAACCAGCGGCGGGCCTGGCGGGCGCCGATCGCAGCGACCAGGTAGGGGGAGATCACCGCGGGCAGCAGGCCCAGCCGGCTTTCGGTCAGGCCGAAGCGGGCGCCGGACACGCCGATGGCGATATCGCAGCAGGCCACCAGGCCCACCCCGCCACCGAAGGCTGCGCCATGCACCCGCGCCACGGTGGGCTTGGGCAACTGGTCCAGGGTCCGCATCAGGCGGGCGAGGGCGAGCGAGTCTTCGCGGTTCTC
>SEHC01000512.1 GCA_004173415.1 Lysobacteraceae bacterium | reverse complement strand
GAGTGGCTCGGCCTCTCCGCGGCCCGGTTCGCCTGATTCCCACCGCTACTTCCGACGGCCCCTTCCCGAATGACCGATCCGCTTTCACGCACCCACGCCATCGCCCTGGATGCGGCCGATCCACTGCGGCCGCTGCGCAACGAGTTCCTGATCCCCCGCCACAACAACAACGAGCAGGTGTACTTCTGCGGCAATTCGCTGGGCCTGCAGCCTCGCGGCGCGCGCGCGCACGTGCTGCAGGTGCTGGACAAGTGGGCCCATGAAGCGGTCGAAGGCCATTTCACCGGCCAGGCGCAGTGGCTGACCTACCACGAACTGGTGCGCGAACCACTGGCCCGGGTGGTCGGCGCCCTGCCCTCGGAAGTGGTGGCGATGAACTCGCTGACCGCCAACCTGCACCTGATGATGGTCAGCTTCTACCGGCCCACCCGCGAACGGCCGGCGATCATCATCGAAGCCGGGGCCTTTCCTTCCGATCGGCATGCGGTCGAATCACAGATCCGTTTCCATGGCTTCGACCCGGCCACCGACCTGATCGAGCTTCAACCCGACCGGGAAGACGGAACCTTCTCACGCGAAGGCCTGGCCAAGGCCTTCGCCCAGCACGGTTCGCGCGCAGCGCTGGTGCTGTGGCCGGGCATCCAGTACCGCACCGGACAGGCCTTCGACCTGCGCCATATCGCCCGGATGGCCCATGCCGAGGGCGCGGTGGCCGGATTCGACCTGGCCCACGCGGTGGGCAACGTCGCGGTGGACCTGCACGACAGCCAGGCCGACTTCGCGGTGTGGTGCCACTACAAGTACATGAACGCAGGTCCCGGCGCGGTGGCCGGCTGCTTCGTGCACGAGCGCCATGCGCGCACCAGTCGGCCGCGCTTCGCCGGCTGGTGGGGGCACCAGCAGGAGACGCGCTTCCAGATGGGCCCCGAGTTCGTGCCCACGCCCGGCGCCGACGGCTGGCAGCTGAGCAATCCGCCGGTGCTGGCGCTGGCGCCGCTGCTGGCCTCGCTGGAGCTGTTCGACAAGGCCGGCGGCATCGACGCGCTGCGGACCAAATCGCTGAAGCTGACCGGTTTCCTTGAAGCCCTGATCCAGGCGCGCGTTGCCGACACGCTGCAGGTCGTGACCCCGTCCGATCCGGCCCAGCGCGGTTGCCAGCTGTCCTTGCGGGTGGTGGGAGGACGCGAGCGCGGCCGCGAGCTGTTCGAATACCTGGCCGCGGTCGGCACCCTCGGCGACTGGCGCGAGCCGGACGTGATCCGGATCTCGCCGGCACCCCTGTACAACAAGTTCATGGATGCCTACCGCTTCGTCGAGGAGGTCGAGTCATGGCGTGGGGTCTAGCCGGAGGGGCGCTCGCATGCAACTGAACGACGACGCCCGCTCCATCACCCTCATCGGCGCCGGCCTGGCCGGGGCGCTGCTCGCGATCCTGCTGGCCAGGCGCGGCTGGCGCGTGGACGTGCATGAAAAGCGCGGCGACCCGCGGATCAAGGGCTACCAGGGCGGTCGATCGATCAACCTGGCCCTGGCCGAGCGCGGCCGCAATGCGTTGCGCCAGGCCGATGCCGACGACGAAGTGATGGGCCAGGCGGTGATGATGCGCGGGCGCATGGTCCATTTCCTGGATGGGCGCCAGCAGTTGCAGCGCTACGGACGCGATGACTCCGAAGTGATCTGGTCGATCCATCGCGGCGACCTCAACATCGT
>SEHC01000511.1 GCA_004173415.1 Lysobacteraceae bacterium | reverse complement strand
GGACGCGGACGCTACCTGCTGGCGGCGCCGGAGAGCCGCAAGACCGGCGAAGCCGATGCCGGGATCCTGCGCCTGATGGGCGAGGCGAAGATGCCCGAGGTGCTCGAGCGCTACCTGCGCGCGGTGGAAGCCAACAACCCGGTCGGCGCCCTGGTCGCCTATCCCGGCTCGCCGCTGCTGGCCGCCCAGGCCCTGCGCGCGCAGGACCGCCTGGCCGCCTGCGAGCTGCAACCGGAGGAAGCCGCCGCGCTGAAGGAACTGTTCGCCCACGATCCGCGCGTGGCCGTGCACGCCCGCGACGGCTATGCCGCGCTCAAGGCCATGCTGCCGCCGAAGATCGGGGCCACCCGCTTCGCCCGCGGCCTGGTCCTGATCGATCCGCCCTACGAAGTGCAGGACGACGAATACCCGCAGATCATCGCCAGCGTGCGCGACGCGCTGGAGCGCTGGCCGCAGGCCACCTACGCCATCTGGTACCCGATCAAGCAGCGGCGCAGCCTGCAACCGTTCTTCCGCAAGGCCGCCTCGCTGCCGGCCAGGTCGGCGCTGCTGGTGGAACTGCAGGTCCGCCCCGACGACTCGCCGCTGCGCCTCAATGGCAGCGGCCTGGCGATCCTCAACCCGCCGTGGCAGTTCGACCAGCAGATCGCCCCGGCCCTGCCGCTGCTGAAGAAATCGCTGGGGGAAAGCGGGGCCATGACCCGGCTGGAATGGATCCGCCAGGAAGCCTAGGGGCGCACTGGCGCGTGCCCAGGGCGTGCCGCCCCGGGCCCGCGGCGCTTGCCGGCCGCGCGTGCACATCGCCGCCACCACCATGGCAGGTAGAATGATCCGCAGCCGCCGCCACGGCACTCCATCAGCTGGAGCCATCGTCCATCGCAACCCGGGACTCCATCCGCATGACTGGCCACAAGCGACTTCCCCCCTGGCATGAGCAGTTCCGGTTACCGAACGGACGCGAACTGCTGATCCGCCCGATCCGCCCGGAGGACGCCGAGCCGATCGTCGGCGCGTTCCCGTTGCTGGGACCGGAAGAAGTGCGCCAGCGCTTCCTCTACACGCTCAAGGAACTGACCCCGGAGATGGCCCACCGCCTGTGCCATCCGGATCCGCGTTCCGAGTTCGCCCTGGTCGCGGCCGAGAACCTGCCGCCGGGCGAGGCCCTGGTCGGCGCGGTGGCGCGCACCGCCATCACCCCGCGTACCCGCGACGCCGAGTTCGCGATCCTGGTCAGCCATTTCATCGCCGGCCAGGGCCTGGGCCGGCAACTGATGCGCAAGCTGGTCAAGTGGGCCCGGACCAAGAAGCTCGACCGCCTCTACGGCGATGTCCTGGACTACAACCAGCCGATGCTGCAGCTGGCCCAGTCCCTGCGCTTCAAGCGCGTGCACAAGGAAGATTCGCCCGGCCTGGTGCGGGTCGTACTGGACCTGAACGAAACCTAGTCCCCCGGCAAGAGGGCGTAGGAGCGTCGTAAGCCGCCACCGTAACCCCGCGCGCCCGGGACAGGCCCAACGGCCTTCATTCCCCGCGTCACGGCTGACGCCGCCCCTGCCCTCACATCGCCGCCTTCCGGCCGCCCTGCCCCCGCCCCGCCGTTCAACCGCTGTGGGGGCCGCAATCCCGCGAGCCTCCTGGACCAAGGGGGCAACGCGGAGCGAACCGATGAGCGTCAACGAAGCAAAACTCAACGAATTCCTGGGCAAGGCGGTC
>SEHC01000510.1 GCA_004173415.1 Lysobacteraceae bacterium | reverse complement strand
CGCCTTCTTCAGGCATCGAGTCAATGCCCACCAGGACATCGACATCCCAGCGCTGGCCACCCAATCCCATGACTCGCTTGATCACGTAGAAACTTCCTTCACCGTAGTCGGAATAGCCGTGTATCAGCTGGTTGGTGATCATCAGCGCGCCGACAAGCCCTCCGGTTTCTTCCGTGATCTCGCTCGCGGCCGTTATTTTCCGGTAGGCCTTGCAGTCAAGCCGGCCGCTATCATCATTCCGGTGCCACGCCCCGAGCAAGCTGTCAGGCAACGCTGTCGGAGCCTGTGCGACTGCACTTTCTTGTCCGCTCGCAAGGCCGCACAACAGCAAACCCATCAGTGCCGCAATGCCTGGAATCAAGCGTTCGCGAAGCCTTGTCCCTACAGTCCTCGTGGCGTTGCCACTTCCCTTGTAACGGGAACCCATCGTTCTTAGTCCTTGATTCCTTTCCATCCTCATCCCTCGTTTGAACTTCCCATTCTGGTTGGCGGGTAGACGCTTTGCTGATAGGTGCCGACGCGTCGGTACGACACGATTGTGATGTGTCGTTTCCCAACCACGATGATCCGGACTAGCCCTGTGTACAAATGCATCGGTGCCCTGAATCCATCAGCGGTTGGATCCTCCATGCCAGCTGCTCGCTCGATATCAGGGGAATCGAGGTCGGCTTGCTCCTTGGTCGGGCACTGCCCCACCGTCCCGATAGTCCCATGCGCAACCCTGGAACGAAAAGACGCGCGTCTACGCGTTGTCGTATAGGGATTCTCCTATGCGGACTCTCGCCTTGGTTGGTTTTCCTGCCCAGTATCTAAGAGACAGTTGGGAGCCCAATGGCCGACCTGTCGTATGCCTGACGTTCCCTTCTGAGACGGCGGGCCGGAAACGGTGAAACGTTGCGCGTCCTCTCCGGCCTCGACCGCTGTATCGAACCGCTCCGTCGATCCACGCCAGATGGAACAGAACGCATGCGCCTGCCGATAGCTTTGCCACTTTCCCTTGCGTTGACCTTCGCGTCGTTCCAGACCTGGGCCGCGCCCGTGGTAGAACCGCGTGACGTCGTGCCGCAGGACGGAACAGCAGTTGCGGAGGAGATTCGGCGCCAGTACCAGTTGGCCAGCGAGGCCGTCGACAAAACCCTCGACGAGCAGTACGCGACCGACAATGTGCTGGCTTGTGCCAGCGAAGCGGACTGTGAGATCCGGATACTGGCCTTCAATCGGTCCGACGCGGCCAGGTTGTCCGATCTGGCCCAGACGCTCAGCGGGCCCGATGCCGACCCCAAGGTACTCCGGCTCAACGAACGGCTGCTGCAGATCGCGTATCGCCAGTGGCATGTCGAGTTCGCGCTGGGTACGTCCCGCTATCCGGAAGCGACGTGGAGGCCCCTGCTGGATGCCCATGTCAACACCGCGCTGGTCGCCGCCTCGGGTGATCTGGGCGAGGACGCGACCGACGCGTTCCAGGCCGACGACCACAAGTTCCTGGAGGAGCTGGCCAGCGCACTCAACGCGTATCGCGAATCCAGGCCGGAAGACAATCTGCGACCGGTCGTGGTATTTGAACTGGCGACCGCCGGGCCTTCGAGCCGGGCCAGTTTCGTCACCTTCTTGCCTGAGCCCCTGGATGAGCTGGTGAGCATCCGGCTGATGCCCGTCTTCCTTGCCAAGGTGTGCGAAGCACGCAAGGCCAAGACCTGCGAGGGCTGGCTGGATGT
>SEHC01000509.1 GCA_004173415.1 Lysobacteraceae bacterium | reverse complement strand
GCCAGGGTGTAATGCCACCATTCCATCGGGTAGTTGCTGAATCCTTCCCGCTCCATGGCCGAGCGCAGCATCGACCGGTTGGCGCGCTGGGCCGCTGTCGCCGCCGGCGCGTCGGTATGCGCCAGCGGGTCGAAGAAGTCGAACGGCGTGCCCATGTCCAGCGCCACGCATCGCTCCGCGCCCGCCCGGCAATCGAGCAGGGTCAGGTCCACGGTGGCGGCGCGGCTGTGGCCGGAAACCGGCGCGATGTAGCCGCCGAGCAGCGTGTGCTTGTCCAGGTTCGGGTAGTACTGCGCCTTGCTGCGCTGGTCTGCCTCGTCTCCGACCCAGCGCACGAAATGCCGCACCGCACGTGCCGGCCGGTAGCAATCGAACAGGCGCAAGCGCATTCCCTCGGCGCGCAGCGACGCCTCAACGCGTTGCAGTGCTTCTGCCGCAGGTGCCCGCAACCAGCAGCGCGCCGCCGCGTAACCGTCGATCGGCGCGCCGACGAAGTTGTCGTGGCGGGCATAGCGCAGGTCCAGCGCGATATCCGGGACCCGTTCGCGGATGTCCACCAGCCCGGCCTGGATCGCGGCGCCCGGCATGGGCGCTGCGTTGGACACGGACACCGGGCGATGGCTGCCACAGGCAGCGCAGAGCAGGACCAGCAACAAGGCGCCCAGGCGCGACGGTGCGGCCACGCTACTCACACGCGGCCACCCGTTCGAAGGACAGGTCTTCGTAGTCGTAGCTGAAATCGGCCTTGGGGTCGGTCTTGGCCATGGCCAGGCGCGACGCCCCCCCGGCCTGCCCGGGATGGAAGTCCAGCCATGCTTCCGCGTCCACGCCCTCGTCGTCCCAGTCCACCAGCAGGCGGCCGGCGCTCTCCAGGACGCGACCGGACAGCAGCGGGGACTTCTCCGACGCGAAGCGCGTGTGTCCGGCTTGCGGGCAGATCCGTACCTGGCCGAACCAGGGATCGCGATAGACGCCCCACCACTGGCGCATCGCATCGCCCGCGGGCCGACGTGGCGCGGCACGGGCAGTGCTTGCGGCGACGGCCTGGGTGGAAGCGGCCCGCTCATTCTCGAGCGCGCGCGCCACGTCGGCTACCCCGCGGTGCAACTGCGGGCGGGTATGGCGCTTGAGCAGCACCTCGTTGAGCACCGTGCGCGCGTCATCGGCGTCGCCATTGATCAGCACGACGAAGCCCGATTGGCGATCCGGCAGCAGGGTCATCACCGAATACATGCCCGAAAGCGTGCCGGTGTGCGAATAGCTCAACACCCCATCGACATCGGCGATGCGCCAGCCGTAGCCGTAGGCGTACAGCCGCGTGCCGTCCCAGTCGCGACGCCGCGCCGACACCGGCATCGGCGTGCGCGGCACCCAGGCCTGGCGGCGCTGTTCCTCCGACAGCCAGCCCGGCGCGGCGGCTGGATCCAGCCAGGCCCGGGCCCAGGCCAGCATGTCGTCGAGGCTGCAGCGGATGCCGCCGGCCGCGGCCGAGGTCAGCACCGGCACGTCGGGGCCATCGGCACCGGCCACCACGTTGCGGCCATCGCGCCAGGCATGCGGCTGGGCCACGTCGTCGACTTCTTCGCGCTGCCATTGCCCCACCCGGCAGCGCTGCAGCCCCAGTGGCTGGAAGATCTCGCGTTCCACCAGGACCTCGTAGGGGACGCCGCCTGCCGCGGCCGCCACTTCGCCCGCGACCACGTACAGCAGGTTGTCGTA
>SEHC01000075.1 GCA_004173415.1 Lysobacteraceae bacterium | reverse complement strand
AGCCCCAGCGCCCACATCCACGAGGCGATTTCCGCTTCCGACGCGCCCAGCGCCTGCGCGGCCTGGAACACGATCACCGCCGAGCTGGTGAAGCCGACCAGCACGGTGACGAAACCGGCGGCCACGGCCGAAAGCGAGAAGTCGCGGACGAAGCGCTGGTAGCTCATGCCAGACGTTGACCAGGCAAGTGATGCATCCGTGCGGCCCCGATGATGGATGTAGGAGCTGGGTAAGCTGCGACGTTCCAACGCAGCCCGTCAAGCGATCCTGCGCACATGGAACAGGGTCGCAGCCTTGCGCGGCTCCTACCCTTGACCCGGCTGGTGGCTGGCCAGTCCCGACACCACGCCCAGCGAAGGATCGCCGTGGACCATGCGTGCGTGCGGGAAGGCGGCGCGCACCAGGGCCTGCACATACGGCGCGCGCGACATGCCGCCGGTCAGGAACACGCTGTCCGGCGGCGACGCCAGGGCCTGGGCCACTTCCTGCAGCAGCCGTTGCAGCCGCGACAGGAAATCCGCACTGGCCTGGCGCAGGTCCTCACGGCTGGCGCTGACCGCCAGCGACGCGTCGATGTAGTCGAGCGCGTGGTGGCCGTGATCGTGCTCGCTGAGCCGCATCTTCATCGACTCCACCGCGCGGTACAGGCGGGTGGTGCCGCCGTCTTCCTGCAGGGCCTGCAGGCGCGCGTTGTAGGGCGCCGGCACCTCGCTGAAATCGCGCCGGTGGAACGCGCGCTGCCGCGGCATGTCCTGGACCATCGCCGCATCGACGAAATGATGAGCCGGCACGCGGGTGTCGCCACGGCCGAACACCGGCATGAAGTGGGCCATGCTCAGCGCGAGGTCCACGTCGGTGCCGCCGTTGGGCAGGCCCCAGGCCCGATGCACGACCGGGGCCTGGCTGCCGCCGACCTGCGCATGGGCGATGTCGGTGGTGCCGCCGCCGATGTCGACCACCAGGGTCGAGTGCCGCGAGTCGCTGCCGGCGTGGTAATGCAGCGCGGCGGCGACCGGTTCCTCGAGGAAATCCACCGCCTCGAAGCCGGCGATCTGCGCCGCCTCGGCGAGGATGTCCAGGGCCTGCTCTCCGCCCTGCGGGCCCATCGAACTGCGGAACTGCACCGGCCGCCCGATCGTGGCCAGGCGCACTTCGCGGTCCAGCTGTTCGCTGGCGGCCACGCGGATGTGCTCGAGGATCTGCGCGGCGATGCCGGTGATGGTCTGGCGCGCGCGCGGCAGCAGGTCGTAGCCCAGCATCGATTTCGGCGACTGCACCAGGTGGCCGCTTCCTTCCTCCAGGTATCGGTCGATGGCGTCCTCGCCGAACACCGCGTCATCCAGGTCGGCGGCGGCTTCGTCGGCTTCGCGCGATTGCGCTTCCAGCCATTGCCGGCGCACCACCTGCACTGCATCGCGGTACAGCTGGGCCTCGCTGCGCGGGGCCACGCCGCTGCGGGTCTGCTCGGCCTTCGCGGCGCGGACCAGGGCCGCGACTTCGCCCTCGCGTTCACGGGTCATGTGGAAGTCGGCCGGATCCGGCAGCTCGGCCGGGAAGAACACCGCGGTACGGAACTGCGGCAGGCCGCCGAAGCGGATGTGCTCCAGGCGCTCGCCCACGCGGGCGGCGGCGGCCGAATAGCTGGTGCCGAAGTCGATGCCGATTCTCATGGAGGGGGAGGCCTGCGCGGGGCCGGCGATTCTACGTGCTTGCGGGCGGTGCGTCCGGCCAGGCGTTGCACCGTCCCGGCTGTTAGCGGCGCGCGTGCGCCGATTTCCTTGCCCGCTGGGCGACCGGGACCAGGATCAGCAGGGCCAGGCCGGCGAAGCCGGCGCCGGCCAGGAAGGTCGCACGCGAGCCGAACCCATCCCACAGGCCGCCGGCGACGACGCTTGCCGCCAGCAGGGCCAGCCCGCCGACCAGGTTGAACACGCCGAAGGCGGTGCCGCGCAGCGACTCCGGCGCCACCTCGGCCACCAGGGCGGCCAGCAGGCCCTGGGTCATGCCCATGTGCAGGCCCCACAGGACCACGCCCAGGGCCAGTCCGGTCAGGCCGCCGACCAGCGCCAGGACCAGCTCCGACAACACCAGCACGAACATGCCCAGGGCCAGCAGCAGGCCGCGGTCGTGGCGGTCGGCGAGCACGCCGATGGGATAGGAGGAAAGCGAATAGACCAGGTTCAGCAGCACCAGGACCAGCGGGACCAGCATCAGCGCCAGGCCCAGTTCCTGCGCACGCAGGACCAGGAAGGCTTCGCTGAAGCGCGCCAGGGTGAACACCGCCGACACGCCCACGATCCACCAGTACAGCGGCGGCAGGCGCCCCAGCTCGGCCCGCGACAGCGGCGAACGCACGCGCTGTCTTCCCGCGCGCCCGGGCGCATCGTGGACCGAGAACAGGATCAGGGCGAAGGCGGCGAAGCCCGGCACCACCGCCGCCCAGAACACCAGCCGCAGGTTGTCCGAGGTCAGCCACATCAGGCCGATGGCCAGGGCCGGGCCGAGGAAGGCGCCGGCCGTGTCCAGCGACTGGCGCAGGCCGAACGAGGCTCCGCGCAGGTCGGGTGGGGCCAGGTCGGCGATCAGCGCATCGCGCGGCGCGCCGCGGATGCCCTTGCCGATGCGATCGACGAAACGCGCCGCGACCACCCAGCCCAGCGTGGTCGCCAGCGGGAATACCGGTTTGGTGAAGGCGGCCAGGCCGTAGCCGATGGCCGCCAGCACCTTGCGCCGGCCCAGCCAGTCCGACAGGGCCCCGGAGAACACCTTGGTGATCGACGCCGTGGCCTCGGCGATGCCCTCGATGAAGCCCACCGCCAGGGTCGAGGCGCCCAGCGTGGTGACCAGGTAGACCGGCAGCAGCGCATGGATCATCTCCGAGGAGACATCCATCAACAGGGAGACGAAGCCGAGTGCCCAGATCCCGGGCGGGATCCGGCGCAGGATCGAGGCGCGGGGCAAGGCCGGGCTCACCCAGGCCTGTGCGCGCAGGCGGCCGCGGCACGACGCGGACCCGAGGCGTGCACCGCACGTATCCCCGTGCGGCGCGCAGCGGGCATGTCTCGCGGCTCGCTTGCCGGGGCGTCGGCTACGGCTGCCGCGCTATGGGTCGCGCGCATCCCGCAGCCGCTCGCGCGCGGTCTTCCGCAACAGTGCGCGCTGTGCGGGCGTGAACGGCGATCCCCGGCCGCAGTGGGCAAGCAGCAGGGCGTTGTCCTGCGCTTCGCCCAAGGCATGGGCCTGGCGTTCCAGTGCCTTGGCTTCCGCCCGCACCGGCAGCTGCAGCGCGGCCAGCAGGCTGTCCTGCTGGTGCAGGCGGCGCAGGCGGCGGCGAAAGACATGCCAGGATTCATCGTCGGAGGACTTCTGCCGGGCGCGACGCCCAGCCTTGCCGACGCGGCGCTCGCTGCGCTGCGCCGCCTTGCTGATGTCCGCGGTGCGCAGGGCAGCCCAGTCGAGCCGCTGCAGCCGCAGCGAGGCCGCGCGCAGGCGCCGGCGCCGGGCCGCGAAATGCGGATCGCGGGCCAGCGCCTGTTCCAGCAGGCGGTCGCGCCGTTGGCAGGCGGCCGCCCCGGCCGCCGGCAGGATCGCCTGCAATTCCCGCGGCGCCTTGTCCCGCAGCCGCTGCAATGCCTCGACCAGGGCCTGCGCATCGCGCAGCCGGGACAGCCCCCGGCACAGCCGGCCCAGCTCTGCGTCCAGGCGCCTGCCGCCAACGCCCAGCGCGCGCCGCCCCAGCGCAAGGGCCGAGCGCACCCGACGGATCGACTTGCGCGCCTGGTGGATGCCGGCATGCAGGTCGGCGGTTTCGCTGGCCAGGAACCCCTCGGCCAGCTGGAGTTGACCGGCGGCCAGCACCGCCAGGCGCGCGCCCACTTCAGCGCTGCGTTCGGTGCCAGCCACCGCAACCGGATCAGGGCAGGGCACGGAGACAGTGACAGGGCCGCCCGCCGGCGCGATCATCGGATCAGTCATCGGACCAGTCATCGAACCAACCGTCGAGGCCGCTGTCGGGACCGCCATGCTAGGCCGATCGGCGGATCCCGGGTTGATCCGGATCAAGTGCCTGCCATCCGGCCGCGCAAGCGGTGGCAGCCTGTCCCCCGTGGCAGAGGGAAACGGCCCGCCTCAGCCCAGCAGCATCCGGGCGATGCTGTGGGCGGCGTCGCGGCCTTCGGCCACCGCGGTCACCACCAGGTCGGCGCCGCGCACCGCATCGCCGCCGGCGAACAGTTTCGGATTGGTGGTCTGGAACGGAAGACCTCCACTTTCGTCGGGCAGGCTGCCGCTGACGACGATGCGTCCGTTCGGGCTGCCTTCCACGCCCTGCGCGGCCAGCCACTCCGGCACGGTCGGCGAAAAGCCGAAGGCGATGATGACGATGTCCGCTTCCAGCACGGATTCGCTGCCCTCGATCGGTACCGCGCTGCGGCGCCCGCGCGCATCGGGTTCGCCCAGACGGGTCTCGACCACGCGCACGCCGATGACCACGTCGTCCTCGCCCTCGATCGCCAGCGGCGCACGGTTGAACAGGAAGCGCACGCCTTCCTCGCGCGCGTTGGCCACCTCGCGCGCCGAGCCGGGCATGTTCGCCTCGTCACGGCGATAGGCGCAGGTGACCCGGGCCGCGCCCAGGCGGATCGCACTGCGCACGCAGTCCATGCCGGTGTCGCCGCCGCCCAGCACGACCACGCGCTTGCCGGCCATGTCGGGCAACTGGATCGTGTCTTCCCAGCCTGCGATGGGCCTTCCCCACGGATCATTGCCACCGACGATGCGCCCGTTCTGGACCAGGAACGGCAGCGCCGGCAGCACGTTGCCAAGGTCCTGCCCGGGCAAGCCGCCATCGGTGTAGCGATAAGCGCCGGTGCCGAGGAACACGGCGTCGTAATCGGCCAGCAGTTCGTCGATGCCGAGGTCCTTGCCGATCTCCACGCCCAGCCGGAACTCCACGCCCATGCCTTCGAGTACTTCGCGGCGGCGCGCGATGATGCTCTTCTCCAGCTTGAAGCTGGGGATGCCGAACTGCATCAGCCCGCCGATCTGTTCGTAGCGGTCGAACACCACCGCGTGGATGCCGTTGCGCGCCAGCACGTCGGCGCAGGCCAGGCCGGCCGGGCCGGCGCCGACCACCGCCACGCGCCTGCCGGTGGCCACCACTTCGCTCAGGTCCGGGCGCCAGCCCTTTTCCAGCGCCGCATCGACGATGTATTTCTCCACCGCGCCGATGGTGACCGCGCCGAAGCCGTCCTCCAGCGTGCAGCTGCCTTCGCACAGCCGGTCCTGCGGGCACACGCGCCCGCACATCTCCGGCAGCGGGTTGGTCGTATGGCACAGCGCGGCGGCTTCCTCGATGCGGTTCTCCTGCACCAGCTGCAGCCACTGCGGGATGGCGTTGTGGACCGGGCACTTCCAGCTGCAATACGGGTTCCCGCAGTCCAGGCAACGCCCGGCCTGGTGCTGCGCCTCGGGCAGTGCGAACTTGCCGTACATCTCGCCCCAGTCGCCACTGGTGCGCAGTTCCAGCGGGATGCGCTGGGGCATCTGCCGGGGCAGTTCGACGAATTGGAAGACGTGCTTGCGGCTCATGGGGTTGCTCTCTGCCCCTTCCCTCGCTTGCGGGGGAAGGCTGGGATGGGGGCGCTTTCAGGATCGATGAATTTGGGCGCGGGCGTCGGCCCCCGCCCCAGCCCTCCCCCGTAAACGGGGGAGGGGGCAGCGATCGCGCGATGAGGTTTCATCAGGCCGCCCGCCTCAACGACTCCGTCAACGACTCGAGGCTCGCCGCCTTCGGCTTCACCAGCCAGAACTTGCCGACGTAGTCGCGGAACTCGTCGAGGATCTGCTGGGCCCAGATGCTGCCGGTGAGTTCGCGGTGGCGGCTGACCAGCTTGTGCAGGTGCTGGCGGTGGCTTTCGAAACCTTCCGGCGAGATCCGGTGGATGTCGATCAGTTCGTGGTTGTAGCGGTCGACGAAATCGCGGTCCAGGTCGAGCACATAGGCCAGGCCGCCGGTGAAGCCGGCGCCGAAGTTCAGGCCGGTGCGGCCCAGGACCATGACGATGCCGTCGGTCATGTATTCGCAGCAGTGGTCGCCGGCGCCTTCGATCACCGCCAGCGCGCCGGAGTTGCGCACCGCGAAGCGTTCGCCGGCGCGGCCCGCGGCGAACAGTTCGCCGCCGGTGGCGCCGTACAGGCAGGTGTTGCCGAGGATCGCGGTGTTGCGCGCCTCGAAGCGCGCGCCGCGCGGCGGACGCACCACCAGGCGGCCGCCGGCCATGCCCTTGCCCACGTAGTCGTTGGCTTCGCCTTCCAGTTCCATCAGCAGGCCGCCCGCGTTGAAGGCGCCGAAACTCTGCCCGGCGGTACCCCGGAAGCGCAGGTTGAGCGGGGCATCGGCCATGCCGTGGTTGCCGTGGGCGCGGGCGATGGCGCCGGACAGGCGCGTGCCGATGGAACGGTCGGTGTTGTGGATCAGGAAACGCTGCTCGCTGCCGGTCTTGTCGGCGATGGGTCTTGCCATCAGCCCATCGAGCTGGGTGGCCAGGCTGTCGGGCGATTCGTACAGGCGCTGGGCGGCGCAATGTCCGCCCTCCTGATGCACATGCTTGAGCAGCCGCGACAGGTCCACGTACACGCCCGGACGCGGCGAGACATCGAGTTGTTGCAACAGGTCGGTGCGGCCGACGATTTCATCCAGCGAACGCGCGCCCAGGTAGGACAGCCACTGGCGCACTTCCTCGCTGAGCAGGCGGAAGAAATTCTCCACCCGCTCCGGCAGCCCGGTGAAATGCTTGGCGCGCAGGTGCTCGTCCTGGGTGGCCACGCCGGTGGCGCAGTTGTTCAAGTGGCAGATGCGCAGGTACTTGCAGCCCAGCACGATCATCGGCGCCGTGCCGAAGCCGAAACTGTCGGCGCCCAGCAGCGCGGCCTTGACCACGTCCAGCCCGGTCTTGAAGCCGCCGTCGGTCTGCAGCACAGTGCGGTCGCGCAACTGGTTGGCGACCAGCGCCTGGTGCGATTCGGCCACGCCCAGTTCCCAGGGCACGCCGGCATAGCGGATCGAACTCAGCGGGCTGGCCCCGGTGCCGCCGTCGTGTCCGGAAATGGTGATCAGGTCTGCCCCGGCCTTGACCACGCCGGCGGCAATCGTGCCGACGCCGGCATGCGAGACCAGCTTCACCGAGATCAGCGCAGTCGGATTGACCTGGCGCAGGTCGAAGATCAGCTGGGCCAGGTCCTCGATCGAGTAGATGTCGTGGTGCGGCGGCGGCGAGATCAGGCCGATGCCCGGCTTGGCGTAGCGCAGTCGCGCGATCATCTCGTTGACCTTGTGCCCCGGCAGCTGGCCGCCTTCGCCGGGCTTGGCGCCTTGGGCGACCTTGATCTGCAGCACTTCGGCATTGACCAGGTACTCGGGGGTGACGCCGAAGCGTCCCGACGCGACCTGCTTGATCTTGCTGCGCTTGAGCGTGCCGTAGCGGGCGGGATCTTCGCCGCCTTCGCCGGAGTTGCTGCGCCCGCCCAGGCGGTTCATGGCGACGGCCAGGGCTTCGTGCGCCTCGGGCGACAGCGCGCCCAGGCTGATCGCGGCGGTGTCGAAACGGCGCAGCAGGTCGCTGGCTTCGGCGACTTCATGCAGCGGTGTCGGCGTATCGGACTTCTTCAGTTGCAACAGGTCACGCAACGCCGAGGGCGGACGCGCATGCACGAAGTCGGTGTAGGTCTTCCAGTCCTGCGCCTCGCCGGTGCGGCTGGCCTGCTGCAGCGACATGACCACGTCCGGGTTGTACATGTGGTACTCGCCGCCATGCACATACTTGAGCAGGCCGCCGATCTCCTGCTTGTACAGGTCGTTCCAGGCGTTGCGGCTCAGCTCGCGCGCTTCCACGTCCAGCCGCGCCAGGTCCACGCCACCCACCCGCGAGGCGGTGTCGGGGAAGCACAGGTCGATCACGTCGGGCTGCAGGCCGACGATCTCGAACAGCTGCGCGGCGCGGTAGCTGGCGATGGTGGCGATGCCCATCTTGGAAATGATCTTGGACAGGCCCTTGTAGATGCCCTTGCGGTAGCTGCGGCCGATCTGCGCCTGCTCGCCGCCCTTCTTCAGGAACAG
>SEHC01000074.1 GCA_004173415.1 Lysobacteraceae bacterium | reverse complement strand
ATCGCACTGGCCAGCCCGATCGCCACCCCGCAGGCACTGGAAGTGCCGACCGCCTTCACCGGCACCACGCCCCGCCACACCAGCAAGGGCACGGTCATGCTGCCGCCACCGATCCCCACCACCGCCGACATCGCCCCGATCCCGGCGCCGGCGGCGGTCATCGGCCATCCCGCGGGCGCGGCCACCGGACCCTCGCCCACGCCGGCGCGGGGCTTGCCGAACAGCAGTTGCCAGGCCGCCAGGCAGCAGTAGCCACCGACGATCCAGCGCAGCGCCCGCTCATCCAGCTGCACCGCCAGGCCGCTGCCCAGCCAGCCACCCAGCAGCAGGCCCGGGACCATCCAGCGCACCGTCGGCCACAGCACCCCGCCGCGGCCGTGGTGGGCATAGGCCGACGACGCGGCGGTCAGCACGATGCTGGCCAGCGAACTGGCCAGCGCCGCATGCATGGCCGCGTCCTGCGGGATGCCATGGCGGGGCAGCAACCAGGCCAGCGCCGCGACCAGCACCAGGCCGCCGCCGACACCGAGCAATCCAGCCAGGATGCCGGCCACCACGCCCAGCAGGGGATACATCCAGATGGCTTCGAACACGCGCGCTCCAGCGAAAGATTCCATGACGATGGCGCATGCAGGCACGGCGAACCCGCGCAAAACGGTGTTCACCCACCATCCCTTACCATCCGGGCATGACCCGCACCCTGATCGCAATCGTACTCGCTGCCGCCTTCGGCATCCCCACCCAAGCTGCGCGTGCGCAGAGCCTGGATGCGCAGCGCCCGCGCGTGCTGGCCGCGCTGCTGGCCGCCGAGAGCGGGCGTTTCGACCCAGCCCAGTACCCTGGCATCAGCGCCCATCCGGTCTATCCCTGGATCGAACTGGCCAGCCTGAAACGCGAGATCGACACCTTGCCGACGTCGCGGGCGCAGTCCTTCCTCAAGCGCCATGAAGGCCAGGCCGTGGCCGAGGCGTTCCGCGCCTTGTGGCTGCCAGCCCTGGCCCGGCGCCAGGATTGGCCGACCCTGCTCTCGGCGTGGAAACCAGGCAGCAACGTCGGCCTGCAATGCGCCGAACTCAATGCGCGCCAGGCGCTGGGCAAGGCCGATGGCCAATGGACCAGCGACGCGCAGAAGCTGTGGACCAGCACCGGCAAGGCGCTGCCCGACGGCTGCGATCCGGTCTGGGCGATCCTCTCGGCCAAGGGCGGCCTGCCGCCGGCGCTGCGCTGGGAGCGCATCGACAAGGCCGCCGCCGAACAGCAGCCCGCGGTGATCCGCAGCGTGGCCCGCGGCCTGCCCGCGGCCGAGGCGGCACTGGCCAACGACTATGCGGCGTTCCTCGAGGGCGTGCATCCGCGCGCGCTCGGCTGGCCCAGGACCGAACGCAGCCGCAAGATCGCCATGCGCGGGCTGATGCGCCTGGCCAAGGCCTCGCCGGCCAGCGCAGAACAGCAGCTGCCGCAATACGCGGCGGCGCTGGGCATGGACGAGGCCGAACGCGGCAGCGTGCTGTACGAAGCCGCGCTGTGGACGGTGGCCTCGTACGAACCGGATTCGGCACGCCGCCTTGCCGCGGTCCCCGAGTCGGCCTACGACGAGAAACTGTACGAATGGCGCGTGCGCGAGGCCATGGCCCGCGGCGACTGGCGCGCCGCGCTGCAGGCCGTGCGCAAGATGCCCAAGACCCAGCGCGATGATTCGCGCTGGCGCTATTTCGAGGCCCGCCTGGCCGGCAAGACCGGCGACGAGGCCGGCGCCCGGCGCCTGTTCGCCGAGGCGGCCAGGTCGCCCACCTTCCATGGTTTCCTCGCCGCCGACCGGCTGGGCCAGGGGTACGCACTGTGTGCCTGGATCCCCAACGACGGGGCCGCGGCCCGCAATGCAATAGCCCGCGATCCGGCGATCGTGCGCGCCATGGAACTGTGGAAGCTGGAGCGGCCCGGTTGGGCGACCAGCGAATGGAACAACGCCCTGGCCCGCTTCGACGACACCCAGCGGCGCCTGGCGGTGGAAGTGGCGCGCGACAACGGCTGGTTCGACCGCGCGGTGTTTTCCCTGGGCAAGAATCCGGACGAACAGCGCCTGTACGAACTGCGCTTCCCGCTGCACCACGGCGACACCATCCGCCGCGAAGCCGCTCGCCACGGACTGGATCCGGCCTGGGTCGCCGCCGAGATCCGCGCAGAGAGCATCTTCAACCCCAAGGCCCGTTCCGGCGCCAACGCCATGGGCCTGATGCAGGTGCTGCCCTCGACCGGCGCGGCCACCGCCAAGCGCCTGGGCGTGCCGTGGGGCGGGGCCGCCAGCCTGTACGACGCCGACACCAACATCGCCCTGGGCACTGCCTACCTGCGGCAGATGGAGGACAAGTACGGCGTGCCGTACGTGGCCATTGCCGCCTACAACGCCGGTCCCGCGCCGACCGCGCGCTGGCGGTCGCAACGGCCCAGCCACGACCCGGATTTCTGGATCGAGACCATCAGCTACAAGGAAACCCGCGAGTACGTGGCCCGGGTGCTGGCGTTCAGCGTGATCTACGACTGGCGCCTCAACGGCGATGCCTTGCCGCTGACCGAGCGCATGCACGGCCGCACCGGGGCCAAGCGGAAATCCTTTTCCTGCCCGACCGCGCAGCTGCCGAGGAGTTGATCGGGCCGGCGCGCCGGCAGCGGATGCGCCGTTGGATGCACGGGTTGGGGATGCCGGATTGAAACAGGGCATCATCCGCGCATGAAAACGTATCTGGTCGGTGGCGCGGTACGCGACCGGTTGCTGGGCCTGGCCCCCGGCGACCGCGACCACGTCGTGGTCGGCGCCACCCCCGAACAGATGCTGGCCCAGGGCTTCAAGCCGGTCGGGCGCGATTTCCCGGTGTTCCTGCACCCGGCCAGCGCCGAGGAATACGCGCTGGCCCGCACCGAGCGCAAGAGCGGGCGCGGTTATCGCGGCTTCGTGGTCGACGCCGACCCCGCGGTGACCCTGGAGGAAGACCTGGCGCGCCGCGACTTCACCATCAACGCGATCGCCGAGGATCCGGACGGCCGCCTTTTCGATCCGCTCGGCGGCGTGGCCGACCTGCAGGCGCGGGTCCTGCGGCATGCCGGACCGGCCTTCGCCGAAGATCCCCTGCGGGTGTTGCGCGCGGCGCGGTTCATGGCCCGCTTCGCCGGCCTCGGCTTCAGCGTCGCCCCGCAAACCCTGCAACTCATGCGCGGGATGGTGGCGGCCGGCGAACTGGCCGAGCTGGTGCCCGAGCGCGTCTGGCAGGAGCTGTCGCGCGCCTTGCGTTACCAGGCGCCGGCCGCGTTCCTGCGCACCCTGCGCGAATGCGGTGCGCTGGCCCAGGTGCTGCCGGAAGTGGACGCGCTGTACGGGGTGCCGCAACGCGCCGAGTTCCATCCGGAAATCGACACCGGCGCGCACCAGGAGCTGGTCAGCGACCTGGCCGCGCGGCTGGCGCCTGGCGACGACGTGGTCGGTTTCGCCGCGCTGACCCACGACCTGGGCAAGGCCCTGACCGCGGCCACGGTGCTGCCCGCGCACATCGGCCACGAACACGCCGGCCTGGCCCCGCTGCGCGCGTTGTGCGCACGCCTGAAGGTTCCGGCCGAGCATCGCGAACTGGCGCTGATGGCCTGTCGCGAACACCTCAACGTGCACCGACTGGCGGAACTGCGCGATGCCACCGTGCACGACCTGCTGGCGCGCTGCGACGGGTTCCGCAAGCCCGCGCGAATCGCCCCGCTGGCCCTGGTCTGCGAAGCGGACAAGCGCGGCCGGATGGGCCGGGAACAGGATGACTATCCGCAGGGCCGTGAGCTGCTGCGGCTGCATGCGGCGGCGCTGGCGGTCAACGCCCGCGACCTGGCGACCGAACCCGGTGGCGTGGCCCTGAGCGGTCCGCAGATCGGAGCGGCGTTGCGGGAAGCGCGGATCGCCGCGATCGGCCGGGCCAGGAAAGCCATCAGCGGCTGAGATGAGCCTGGGATTGCGCGGCAAGCCTCCGGCCGGGGTCCTGCACCAGCTTCGACTACCGCTGACCGGACATGGAAGCGGTGGCCGGTCCGGATGCTCACCCGAAGCGCGGGGTCAGCTTCAGCAGCCGCGCGTTGGCGCCATCCTCCAGCAGCCAGAGGGCGCCATCGGGTCCCTGTTCCACCTCGCGGATCCGCTGCCCCATCGGGTAGCGCGCGGCCTCGCGGCCCTGCGGGCCGTCGAACTCGATCCGGATCAGGGCCTGCGAGGCCAGCCCGCCGATGAATCCGTCGCCCTGGAAATACGGGAACATGCCGCCGCTGTAGATGACCAGTCCGGCCGGCGCGATCACCGGCGTCCACCAGGCTTCCGGGGCATTGAATTCGGGCCGGGTGGAGTGGTCGGGAATCACGCTGCCGTCGTAGTTGTCGCCGTTGGACACCACCGGCCAGCCGTAGTTGGTGCCGCGTTCGATCAGGTTGAGCTCGTCGCCGCCGGCCGGCCCCATCTCGTGCTCCCAGAGCTGGCCCTGGGCATTGAACGCCAGTCCCAGCACGTTGCGATGGCCCAGCGTCCAGACCTGCGCGGCGACGCCGCCCTGGGCCTGGAACGGATTGTCGGCCGGGATCGAACCGTCGTCGTTGAGCCGCAGGATCTTGCCCAGGTTGCTGGCCATGTCCTGAGCCGGGGTGAACTGCTGTCGGTCGCCGGAACTGATGAACAGCTTGCCCTCGCGGTCGAAGGCGATGCGGTGGCTGTAGTGGCCTTCGCCGCCGACCTTGGGCACCTGGCGCCAGATCACCTGCAGGCCCGCCAGGCTGCCGTCGTTGCTGCCGGCGACCAGGTTGAGCGTGGCCCGTGCAACCACCGCGCCGCGACCACCGCTGCCGGTTTCGGCATAGCTGAGGTAGACCTGCCGGTTGCTCGCGAACTGCGGATGCAGGACCACGTCACCGAGGCCGCCCTGTCCGCCGTAGGCGACCGTCGGCACGCCGCTGATCGTCCCGACCTGACCGGTGCGGACGTCGACCAGCCTGAGGCGGCCCTGCTTTTCGGTGACCAGCAGGCGACCGTCGGGCAGGAAGCTCATCGCCCAGGGTTCGACGAGGCGAGCCACCTCGGTACTGGTGAACGGAGGGTTGGGCACGCGCCGCACTGGAGCGGGTCCGCCGGTGAAGCGGGTGGCCGCGGCCGGCTCGACTTGGACAGGCGTTGGCGGAGCCGCCACCGCGCCCGCGCCGGCAATTGCGCGCGAACGCAGCGGGGCGTCCGCGACAAGCCGGGATTCCGCAGGATCCCGTTCACGGCCGCAGCCGGACGGGCCGCAGGCGGCCAGCAACACGACCCCGCAGATCAGGCTCAGAAGCTGGGCGGAATGGCGCACGACGATCTCCCGGCCGGAAACTGGCCCTGTTCTAGCGCAAGCCGGCTGCGCCAGGCGTGATGAACAGCACAGGCGCCGGGCGCAGGGCAGGAGCGGGCGACCGGCGGCGTGGGGACCGCCAGGTCCCACTCCCTCGACGACTCAATCGGGCGGACGCGCAGCCAGTGCGGGAGCGAGCCGCGACTCCAGCAGCTCCGAAAGCGCAGCGAGTTCCGGATAGCGCGGCAGGACCTGGCGCAGGTAACCGAGGAAGCGCGGCGCATCGGCCAGGTAGCGGGGCTTGTGGTCGCGGTGATGCAGGCGGGCGAAGATGCCCAGCACCTTCATGTGCCGATGGACGCCGATCCAGTCCACGTCGCGGCGGAAGGCTTCCGGGTCCGGTACCGGCAGGCCCTGCTCCAGCGCGCGGGCCCGGTAATGGTCCAGCCATGCCTGGACCCGCGCTTCCGGCCAGCTGAGGAAGGCATCCTTGAACAGGCTCAGCACGTCGTAGGCCAGCGGACCGCGGACCGCGTCCTGGAAATCCAGGACCACCGCGCCGCCGTCGACCGGCATCAGGTTGCGCGGCATGAAGTCGCGATGGACCAGCAACTGCGGCTGGGCCAGGGCGGCGTCCACCAGTCGCTGCCGCAACGCGCGAAGGGCAGCCGCTTCCGCCGCCGACAGGACCAGGCCAAGGTGCCGTTGCAGCAGCCACTGGTCGAACAGCTCCAGTTCGGCCTCCAGCAGCGCGCAGTCGTAGGCTGGCAACGCCGGCGGTGGGGCGATCGCCTGCAGCCCCAGCAGCTGGGTCAAGGCCTGGTCGAACAGCGCATCGGCGTTGCCGGCATCGATCAGGTCCAGGAAGGTAACTGAGCCAAGGTCTTCCAGCAGCAGGAAGCCGGCGCCCGGATCCTGCGCCCGCACTTGCGGGACGCGCACGCCCCCGGCGCGCAGCACCTCCTGCAGGTGCAGCCAGGGCCGCACGTCTTCCAGTTCGGTCGGCGAATCCATGACGATGCAGGTGCCCTGCTCGCCCGCCACCGCGCCGCGCCAGTAGCTGCGGAAACCGGCGTCGCTGGACGCGCGCTGCAATTGCAGGCCAGGCCGGCCGCTGGCGGCACGGGCCCAGGCCAGGCGCGCGGCGCCACGCGGATCGTGCGGGGATTGGACCAGGCTCAAGGCGTGCCACCGTCAGGAAATCGGCCTGCATTCTGGACGTTCGGTGGCCACTGGCGCCAGCCTGGCCGCAGTGGCGGCGCGGCGCGCATGGTGCGCGGGCTACGGCGGTGTGCTGCGGCCATCCGCCGCGACCTGCACCGTGCCCGGCCCGCCGCTGCGCTTGCGCGCATGCATGGCCGCCAGCAGGCGCTCCAGGTCGCGGGCGAACAGGTCCGGCCGGAACAGCGGCGAGGCCGGCAGGCGCTCGTGAAGTTGCCGGCGCAGTTGCTCGCGCGATGCGGGCTGGTTGCCGAGGGCGATGGCATGGGCCACGCACTGGCTGCGATCGCGGCCGATGCATTCGGGCATGCCGGCCGCGCCGAGCAGGCTGGCGGCCATGCGGCCGACGAAGGTATCGCCGGGGAAGGCCAGCAGCGGCACGCCCATGCGCAGGGCGTCGCTGGCGGTGGTGCCGGAGTTGTAGGGCCAGGTATCCAGGGCGATGTCGGCCAGGGCCAGCCGGGCCAGGTGCTGTTCGCGCGGCTGCTGGTCGGCGAACACCAGCCGTTCCGGGGCCACGCCGCGGCGCTGCGCTTCGGTGCGCAGGTTGTCGATCGCCGCCGGATCGCGTGGCGGCGCCAGCCACAGCACGCCGCCAGGCACGCCGCGCAGGATCTCGCACCAGTCGTCCCACAGCGCCGGGTGCAGCTTGAAGGTCTGGTTGAAGCTGCAGAACACCACCCCCTGGTCGGGCAGTCCCTGGCTGGCGCGCGAGGGCGGCGGCGCAGCCGCCGAGAGCCGGGAATTGGCCTGGAAGCAGTGCGGCATCAGGGCCAGCGATTCGCTGAAGCAGGCTTCCAGTTCCGGCGGCGTGGCGACCGCATCGCTGATCACGAAGTCGGCCAGGCGCGGTTCGCCCAGGGTCCCCACGTAACCCAGCCAGGTGGCGATGACCGCCGCCGGGCGCAGGGCGAGGATCCCCGGCCTGCCCTCCTGGGTGTAACCGTTGAGGTCGACCAGCACGTCGATGCCATCGTCGAAGATGCGCCGGGCGGCGGCGTGGTCGTCAAGCGCACCCAGTTCGACGAAGTGGTCGGCCGCTTCCACCGCCGACCGTCGCCACGCATCGTTGCGCGGCGGCCCGTGCGCGTACAGGAACACCTCGACCGTAGCGCGATCATGCGCGGCGATGGTCTCCACGGTCAGGTAGGACACCGCGTGGTCGCGGAAATCCGAGGACAGGTAACCGACGCGCAGGCGACGGCCGGCCGGGTCCTGGGGCCGCGTGGCCAGCGGCGGCCGGGCCAGCGCCGGCGCCCATTGCGAACGGGCGAACTTGGCCGCGGCCCGCAACTGCGCCGGCGCATCGGCTTCGGCCATGGCCAGCAGCAGCATCGGCGGGAAGTCGCTGCGCGTGGCGGTGGCGAAACCGGACAGCAGTTGCGCCGGCTGTGGTCCCTGACCGGGGTCCCAGTCGGCCAGGTGCCGGCGCAGGAACAAGGCATCGCCCAGGGTCTTCAGGTCCGATGGATCCAGCCGCAGCGCTTCGCGATAACAGTGCAGCGCCTCATGGCCGCGCTTGAGCAGGGCCAGCAGCGCGCCGAGCTTCTGCCAGGCCAGGGCATGGCCCGGGTCGTGCTGGATCGC
>SEHC01000073.1 GCA_004173415.1 Lysobacteraceae bacterium | reverse complement strand
GGGTCGCCGCCCCAGTGCCAGATGTCGTCGGACAGGTTGGGGTAGCCGATCGCGCCCTTGGCCGAGGAGCCATGGCAGGTCGCGCAGCTGTTGGCGAAGATCGAGCGGCCCAGGTCCAGGGCCTGCGGGTCGGCGGCCAGTTGCGCCAGCGGCTTGCCGTCATAGGGACGGAAGGTCTCGGCCAGGTTCGCATCCGAGGCGGCCTTGTCCACGGCGTGCTCCTGCTGCGAGGTCCAGCCGCTCATGCCCGGGACGTGGCCCATGCCGCCGTACCAGGCCACGTAGGCGATGGCGAAGACGATGGTCAGGTAGAAGCCCTGGATCCACCAGCGCGGCATCGGCTTGTTGTACTCGGTGATGTCGCCGTCCCAGTAATGGCTGGTGTCCTCGGGCTTGGGGTCGCCGGGACGGCGTTTGGCCGTGTACCACAGCAGCCAGACCAGGCCGAGGATGTTGAACGCCGCCAGGGCGATGATGAACCAGGACCAGCCGGGGGCGATCATGGGCGCGCTCCCTTGTCCTGCGCCGGCAGGTCATGTTCGTCCAGCGCCAGGCGCGCGGCGGCGTCGAAGTCTGCCTTGCGCGCGGGCCGCCAGGCCCAGATCCATCCGCCCACGAACAGCAGCAGCAAGGCCAGGGTGATGATTCCCGAAAGCATGTCTCAACCCCCCTTGGGTGCGTGCTTGCCGAGGCCTTGCAGGTAGGCGACCACGGCGTCCAGTTCAGTGCGGTTGGCCACGTCCTCGGCCGCCTTGGCGATTTCCGCATCGGTATACGGGTCGCCGAGTCGCTGCAGGGCGCGCATCCGCTTGGCTACTTCCGCGCCGTCGACGCCCTGGCCGGAGAGCCAGGGGAAGGCAGGCATGTTCGATTCCGGGACCACCGCGCGCGGGTCTTCCAGGTGCACGCGGTGCCAGTCGTCCGAATAGCGGCCGCCGATCCGCGCCAGGTCCGGGCCGGTGCGCTTGGAACCCCACAGGAAGGGGCGGTCGTAGACCGACTCGCCGGCCAGCGAATAGTGGCCGTAGCGCTCGGTCTCGAAGCGCAGGGTGCGGACCATCTGCGAATGGCAGTTGCCGCAGCCCTCGCGCACGTACACGTCGCGCCCGGCCAGCTGCAGGGCCGGGTAGGGCTTGACCCCAGGCAGCGGCGTGATCGCCTCGGCCTGGTACATCAGCGGCACTATCTCGGCCAGTCCGCCGAATGAAACCGCCACCGCGATCAGCACGATCAGCAGGCCGACGTTCTTCTCGATCTTTTCGTGTCCAAAGCTCATGTGTCGTCCTCAGGCCCGCGCTTCGCCGACGTCCGGCACCAGCACCGGCATCGGTTCGGCCGCGCGGCCCAGTTGCCAGGTGCGCCAGAAATTCCATGCCATCACGCCCATGCCCGCCAGCACCAGCAGCCCGCCGAGCAGGCGGCCGAGGTAGTACGGATAGGTCGCGTTGAGGGCTTCGACGAACGCGTAGGTCAGGGTGCCGTCGGCGCTGGTGGCGCGCCACATCAGGCCCTGGGTGATGCCGGCGATCCACATCGCGCAGATGTAGAAGACCACGCCCACCGTGTGCATCCAGAAGTGCAGGTCGATCGCGCGGGTCGAGAACATGCCCTTCAGGCCCAGGGTGCGCGGGTACATCGAGTACAGCGAGCCGATGGTGATCATCGCCACCCAGCCCAGCGCGCCGGCATGCACGTGGCCGACGGTCCAGTCGGTGTAGTGGCTCAGCGAGTTGACCGTCTTGATCGACAGCAGCGGGCCTTCGAAGGTCGCGATCATGTAGAAGCTCAGCGCCACGATCAGGAACTTCAGGATCGGGTCGGTGCGCAGCTTATGCCACACCCCCGACAGGGTCATGATGCCGTTGATCGCCCCGCCCCACGAGGGCGCCAGCAGCACGATCGAGAAGACCATGCCGACCGACTGCACCCAGTCCGGCAGCGCGGTGTAGTGCAGGTGGTGCGGGCCGGCCCACATGTACACCGAGATCAGCGCCCAGAAGTGCACGATCGACAGGCGGTAGGAGTAGATCGGGCGCCCGGCCTGCTTGGGCACGAAGTAATACATCATGCCCAGGTAGCTGGTGGTCAGCATGAAGCCGACCGCGTTGTGCCCGTACCACCACTGGGCCATCGCATCGACGGCGCCGGTGTAGATCGAGTAGGACTTGGTCAGGCTGACCGGGATGGCCAGGTTGTTGACGATGTGCAGCAGGGCGATGGTGACGATGTAGGCGGCGAAGAACCAGTTGGCCACGTAGATGTGCTTGACCCGGCGCTTGGCGATCGTGCCGAAGAACAGCACCGCATAGGCGACCCAGACGATGGTGATCAGCAGGTCGACCGGCCACTCCATCTCCGCGTATTCCTTGCCCTGGGTCATGCCGCCGGCCAGGGTCACCACGGCCAGCACCAGGCACAGCTGCCAGCCCCAGAACACGAACGAGGCCAGCCGGTCGGACATCAGCCGCACGTGGCAGGTGCGCTGGACGATGTACAGGCTGGTGGCGAACAGCGCCGAGCCGCCGAAGGCGAAGATCACGCCGTTGGTGTGGATCGGGCGCAGGCGGCCGAAGCTGAGCCAGGCGGTGTCGAAGTTGAGCGCCGGCCAGTACAGCTGGGCTGCGATCAAGGCCCCCACGGCCATGCCGACGATGCCCCAGAAGATCGACGCGATGGTGAACTGGCGCACCACCCTGTCGTTGTAGAAACCGGCCAATCCGGTGTCCCCGCCGGCCTGCAGCCGGATGCCTTGTTCGCTCATGGACCTGCCTTTGAATGCTCTGGTGACATTGTCCGGGCCCGCCGGGACCGGGACTTGATCTGGATCAAACGACTGTTGGGCGGCGCATGCGCGCGCCGTGCCGAGCCACGCATCCATTATGCGCGCGTGGCGCTGCGCCTGTCCGGGCGCTGGGATCAGTGGATGCCGTGCGGCGAAATCAGGCCGCTGGCGATGCCCGCCGCGACCAGCGCGATGAGCAGCACCGACAGGCCGATGCGCCGGGTCAACGCGTTGACCATGCGCTTGCTCTGGCCGTCGTCGACCATCATGTAGTACAGGCCCGCGCCCAACTGGTAGACGATCAGGCCGAGAAAGCCGACGATCAGCAAGGTCTTCATCGTTGCGGCCCTCGCAGCGCGGCGGCCGTGGCCGGGCGTGCCAGCCACGCCCAGCGCACCATCACCGCGACGGTCATCACCATCAGGAATCCACCGTAGGCCATCATCGTGGCCAGGACCTGCTGCCACATGTGGCCGTAGCCGGGTTCGGCGTTGCGCACGCTCCAGTGCATGGCCCAGGTCGCCAGCACCACCGCCACGACCAGCGAGCCGATGTCGAAGGCCTTGCGCGCCGGGCCGCGCGGCTGGCGCGGGAACATCCAGAACAGCACCGACAGGATCGAGAACCAGGGGATGAACAGGATCATCGCCAGGTTCATTTCAACCAGGGGATTCATGGCGGCTGGCCCTCCGTGGGGGCGCTGCTTGGGTACCGGGCATGATCTCCTAACCGGATCAGATCCTGTAGAATCAGTTTCGGCATTAAAAACCATATCAGTTGGGCCATGAAGCGCTACGAATCGCTGGCCGAGGACATCGCCCGGTCCATCCGCGCCGGCCTGGTCAAGCCGGGCCAGCGCCTGCCTTCGGTGCGCCAGGCCTCGGCCGCCCGCCGGCTCAGCCCGTCCACCGTGTTCCAGGCCTACTACCTGCTGGAAGCCCGCGGCCTGGTCCAGTCACGCCCCCGCTCGGGCTATTACGTGGTCGACGGCCTGCAGCCTCTGCCGCCCGAGCCCGAGCTGGCCTCGCTCCCGGATGGCGAGTCGCGCGACGTGGACGTCAGCGAGCTGGTCTTCGAGGTCCTGCAATCGGCCATGGCCCATGACGTGGTGCCATTGGGATCTGCCTTCCCCAGTCCGCTGCTGTTTCCGCTGCAGCGGATCGGCCGGGCGGTGGCCTCGGCCGCGGTGCACCTGGATCCCTGGAGCACGGTCGACGACCTGACCCCGGGCAACGCCGACCTGCGCCGGCAGATCGCGTTGCGCTACCGCATCGACGGCATCGACGTGGGCATGGACGAGATCGTGATCACCAACGGCGCGCTGGAGGCTCTGAACCTGTGCGTGGCCACGGTGACCCGGCCCGGCGACGCGGTGCTGGTCGAGTCGCCGTGCTTCTACGGCACCCTGCAGTCGCTGGAGCGCAACGGCCTGCGCGCGATCGAGGTGCGCACCCATCCGCGCGACGGCATCGAACTGCAGGCGCTGGAGACCGCGATCGCCCGCCATGGTCCAAGCGCCTGCTGGTTGATGCCGAACCTGCAGAACCCGCTGGGCAGCAGCATGCCCGAGGCCGCCAGGCGCGAACTGGTCGCGCTGCTGGCCGCCCATCGCATCCCGCTGGTCGAGGACGACGTGTATGCCGAACTGCACCACGGGCCGCGGCGCGCGCTGCCGGCCAAGGCCTTCGACCGCGACGGCCAGGTGATGCATTGCGGTTCGTTTTCCAAGAGCCTGGCGCCGGGTTACCGGATCGGCTGGGTCGCCGGCGGGGCGCGCGCCCGGGACATTGCCCGGCGCAAGCTGACCTCGACCCTCAACACCAACGTGCCCACCCAGATCGGCCTGGCCCGCTACCTGGAGCGCGGTGGCTTCGACCGGCACCTGCGTGGCCTGCGCAAGGCCCTGGCCACGCAGCAGGAGCAGTACATCGCGGCGATCGGCCACGCCTTCCCGCCCGGCACCCGGGTCACGCGCCCGGCCGGCGGCTATTTCCTGTGGGTGGAGATGGAAGCGGGAACCGATGCGCTGGCCCTGCAGCGCGAGGCCTCGCGCCGTGGCATCAGCATCGCACCGGGGCCGATGTTCTCGGCCAGCCGCGGCTTCGGCCACTGCCTGCGGATCAACTGCGGGCATCCGCTGGACGCGCGCATCGACGCCGCGCTGTCGGTGCTCGGCCGGCTGGCCGCGACCCGGCCATGAAGCGAGGCCACCGGCCACCGGCATCGCGCCGGCGGTCGATGGCCTGGCAGGACGTGACGCCGGCTACTTGGTGACCACCAGCTTGCCCTTCATGATCGACGAGTGGCCCGGGAACGAGCAGAAGAACGTGTAGTCGCCGCCGGCCTTGAGCTTGCTGCCGGCCAGCTTGGCCGTGGTCTTGCCGCCGCCGCCGACCAGCGGCGTCGCCGCCAGCACGCGTGCGTCGCCCTTGGGTACGTAGGCACCGGCGGCACCGGCCTTCATCCCGGCGGTGGCGATGGCCTGGACGTCGGCCGTGGCGCTGACCACCACGTTGTGGCCCATCGCCGCGACCGGCAGCTTGCCGGTGTGCTGCAGCTCGATGGAGATGCTCGCGCAGGACGCGGACACGGTGGCGGTCTTCAGGTCGAACTGCATCCTGTCGTCGCCCTTGAGCTTGATCGTGCAGTTGGGCGCGGCGCTGGCGTGGGCGCAGACGCCCAGCAGGGCCAGGCCAAGGACCAGGGTGGGAAGGTGCTTCATGGTGGTGCTCCGTAGGTTGGAATGTGATCGGGCGACCCTGTGATCAGGGCCTGGCCGCCGCGCGACGCACGGCGGCTACGAATTGGGGATCGGGCTTGCTGCCCATCTGTTCGGTACGGGCAAGCACGCGCCCGTCGGCGTCCAGCAGCACCAGGGCGCTGGTGTGGTTGAACTCGCCATCGGCCAGGGCCCGATAGCGGACCCCGAGCACGCCGGCGACTTCGCGCACCTGTCCCGCGGCCGGGCTGGCCAGGGTCCAGCGCGCCGGGTCGAGCTTGCGCTTGGCGGCCACCGAGGCCAGCGCCGCCGGCGTGTCGCGGGCCGGATCCATGCTGACCAGCAGGATGCCGAGGCGCTCGCGTTCGGCCGGGTCGAGCTGGCGTTCGACCGCCTTGCCGCTGTCGATGATCAGCGGGCAGATGTACTGGCAGGAGGTGTAGAACATCGCCACCAGTTGCGGCTTGCCGCGGCGGCTGCCCCAGTCGAAGCGCTTGCCGCCCTGGTCGGTGAGCTGGGCCTGCAGTTGGTAGACCGAGTCGCGCGGCAGCGGCGCCGGCTTGGGCGCCGCCGACGCCGCCAGCGCGATGGCGCAGAGCAGCGGGGCGAGCAACAGCGACAGGCGGTGGATTTTTTTCATTTCAGGTCCTTGGCGCAACGGAAACCGACGTTGCCGGTGGTGTCGTCGGCCTCCAGCGAGGACAGCATCGCCACCCGCATCAGCACCGCGTAGTTGTCGCGATCGTCCATCGACAGCGCACCGGCGCCGCAGAACTTCGCGTTGTCCGCATCGCCCTGGTTGCGGTTGTCGGCCGCCACCAGCAGCGAGGAGAAATCCTCGGTCCATTCCCAGACCAGCCCATGCAGGTCCTGCACGCCGTAGGCATTGGGCGCCTGCAGGCCGGCCCGTGGCAGGGCCTGGCTGGAAGGACGCGAATACCAGCGCAGGATGCGTTCGCGCCAGGCCGGGTCGCGCCGCGCGTCGCGACGGGTCTCGTCGGCGGCCGCGGCGTATTCCCATTCGTCCCAGCTCGGCAGCCGCGCGCCCTGCGCCTCGCAATAGGCCTGCGCCGCGAACCAGCTGACCTGGGTCACCGGCTGGCCGGGCAGCGCCTTGGATCCCAGCGCATCGGCCGCGCTCCAGTGCGACAGGTAGCGTGGTTCGGCGAAGACCCGGGCGACGCGGTCGCGGCGCCATTGCGGGTGGGAGCGGACGAAGTCCAGGAACTCGGCGTTGGTCACCGGCTGGCGCATCAGCGCGAACGGCGCGATGCGCGTGGCCTGCTTGCGGTCCTCGTACTTCAGCGCGGTGCGGAAGGCGCCGCCCGGCAGGTTGGCGTAGCCGCCGGCGCCGGCCACCAGGCCGGCGACGGGAAGCAACAGCAACAGCAGGGCGGCGGCGCGGCGCATCGGTCAGTGGCCTTCCGAGGCGTTGGCCGGCTTGGTCTTGCGGGCCTCGGCTGCTTCGGCCTTGGTTACCCGGCCACCGGGGTTGCCCCAGCTGTTGAGCACGTAGGTGGAGATGTTGGCCACTTCGTCGTCGGTCAGCTGGCTCATCGGCGGCATGATCGAGTTGTAGTCGGTGCCGTTGACCTTCACCGGGCCCTGCAGGCCGTGCAGGATCACCGAGGCCAGGCGCTTGCGGTCGGCGGCGATGTAGTCGGACTTGGCCAGCGGCGGGAACACCCCGGCCATGCCCTGGCCCTCGGCCTGGTGGCAGGTGGAGCAGGTGCCGGCGAACAACTGCTTGCCGGCCGCGATCTGCTCGTCCTGGGTCAGTTCGCCGGCCTTGGCCGCCTTCGCCGCCGTGCTTACCGCGGCCAGGTTCGGCTGGGCGCGGTCGCCGATGTACATCTCGTCGACTTCCTTGCCGGAATAGATTTCCTTGTTCTCCGGGCCATCGGCCTTGAGGATGCCCAGCGCGCCCTTGTTGAAGGCGCGGAACAGGCTGTGGTCGACCAGCACGTAGCTGCCGGGGACTTCCATGTGGAATTCCATCATTGCCGCGCCGCCGGCCGGGATCAGCGTGGTCTGCACGTTCTCCTGGAACTTGGTGCCGCCCTCGTACCAGACCTTGTCGAAGATCTCGCCGATGACGTGGAAGCTAGACACTAGGTTCGGGCCGCCGTTGCCGACGTACAGGCGGACCGTCTCGCCGACCTTGGTGGTCAGCGCCTTGTCGCCGGTGATGGCGCCTTCGCTGCCGTTGAACAGCACGTAGGTCGGGTTCTCGTCGATGGCCTTTTCCATGTCGAACGGCTGCAGGCCCTTCTCCCGGTACTTGCCGGTGGTGTAGAAGTCGCCCTGCATCACGTAGTACTCCTTGTCCACGGCCGGCAGGCCTTCCGGCGGTTCGACCAGGATCAGGCCGTACATGCCGTTGGCCACGTGCATGCCGACCGGCGCGGTGGCGCAGTGGTAGACGTAGAGGCCGGCATTGAGCGCCTTGAAGGTGAACTGCGAGGAATGGCCGGGCGCGGTGAAGCTGGAGGCCGCGCCGCCGCCGGGGCCGGTCACGCCGTGCAGGTCGATGTTGTGGGGCATCTTGCTGTCGGGCATGTTGCGCAGGTGGAATTCCACCGTGTCGCCCTGGCGCACGCGGATGAAGCTGCCCGGCACGGTGCCGCCGAAGGTCCAGAAGGTGTAGGTGACGCCTTC
>SEHC01000508.1 GCA_004173415.1 Lysobacteraceae bacterium | reverse complement strand
TTCGGCATGAACCTGCAGGAAGCCGGCGATGCGCCGCGCATCCAGCACGAGAACGACACCGAGCCGACCGGGCAGAACACGGCGATGAGCGATGGCGGCGTGGTCCAGCTGGAAACCGGATTCCCCTACGAAACCATCCGCGCGCTGATGGACCAGGGCCATCGGGTGGAGTGGGCGTTGGGACCCTACGGCGGCTACCAGGCGATCCGCCGCGATCCGGCCACAGGCGTGTACTTCGGCGCTTCGGAAAGCCGCAAGGATGGACAGGCCGCGGGATACTGATTCCAGGTGGGAGCGGCTTCCAGCCGCGAGCCTTTGGCCCATGTTCAAGCCAGGGCAAAAACTCGCGGCTGGAAGCCGCTCCCACATCCTCCTTCCCCGACGTACGCCATGGCCTTCGACGCATTCGCCCTGATCCTGACCATGCTCGCCCTGGGCATGCTGTTCGCGCGCCTGAAGGTATTGCCGGACAACGCCGCCGAGACCCTCAACCTGGTCGTGCTGTACGTCTGCTTGCCGGCGGCGGTGCTGATCTACGTGCCGCGCCTGCATGTGGATGTCTCGCTGGCCGGCTTGATTGCGACCCCGTGGCTGCTGGCCCTGGCCACCATCGCCCTGGTCGCGCTGGCCACGCGCCTGTTCAAGTTCCGCCGCGACGAACACGCGGTGCTGTTGCTGTGCGTGGCCCTGGGCAACACCAGTTTCATCGGCTATCCGATGGTCCGCGCCCTGCTTGGCGAAAGCGCATTGCCGTACGCAGTGGTCTACGACCAGTTCGGCACCTTCGTGCTGCTCTCCACCTTTGGCCTGTACGTGCTGGCGAAGTACGGCGGGGACGCGCCGCCCACGGCCAGACAGATCCTGCTGCGCATCGTGAAATTCCCGCCGGTGTGGGCGCTGGTGCTGGGCCTGACGGTGATGCCGGAACAGCCGCCGGGCTGGATCGCCGCGGCCCTGCAGAAGCTGGCCGACGCACTGCTGCCGCTGGTGATGCTGGCGGTGGGCCTGTCGATCCAGCTGAAGCTGCCGCGCGACGAAGTGAAGCCGCTGGCGCTCGGCCTGCTGCTCAAGCTGGTGCTGATGCCCGCGCTGGCCCTGCTGCTGGGCCTGGCCTTCGGCATGCGCGGCGACATGCTGCAGGTCAACGTGCTGGAATCGGCGATGCCGACCATGATCACCGCCGGCGCCCTGGCCATCGCGCACAACCTGGCCCCGCGTCTGGCCGCGGCGCTGGTCGGCTACGGCATCCTGCTGTCCTTGCTGACCCTGCCGGCATGGGCCTGGGTGCTGCAACACACGACCCCGTAGCAGCGACGCCGGTCGCGAAGCTGGTGGTCCTGCAGTTGCCGAGGCTTCGCGACCGGCGTCGCTCCCTGCCGGAAAAACCCGCAGGCTCAGTCCGCCGGGCCTCGGCCAGCTTGCGCCGGGCCAGGTGCAGCTTCAGCAGCTCCACCCGCGTGTCCGGGTCGGGCAGGTCGACGAAGAAGATCTCGTCGAAGCGGCCCTTGCGCAGCAGTTCGGCCGGCAGCTCGTGGACCTGGTTGGCGGTGGCGACGATGAACACGCCGCCGCCGCTGGGCTGGCTCTTGCGCTCGGCCATCCAGGTCAGCAGGTAGCCGAGCACGCGGCGCGACACGCCCCCGTCCTCGCCGCCGCTGGCCAGGCCCTTCTCGATCTCGTCGATCCACAGCACGCAAGGGGCCAGCTGTTCGGCCGAGGCCAGCGCGTTGCGCAGGTTCTTCTCGGTCTCGCCGTGGTACTTGTCGTACAGGCTGCCGAAATCCAGGCGCAGCAACGGCACCCCGAAGCCGGCGGCGGTGGCCTTGGCCAGCATCGACTTGCCGCAGCCCTGCACGCCCAGCAGCAGCACGCCCTTGGGCGGATCCAGCCCGGCCGGCGCGTCGCCGCCGGTGAAGATCGCGCGGCGCTGCTCGATCCAGCGCTTGAAGCGGCGCGCGCCGGCCACCTCGCCGAAGCGCGCGCTGTCGTATTCGTAATGCAGGTGCCCGCTGCGGTTGAGCAGTTCGAACTTGAGCCTGGACAGCTGCGGCAGGTCCGAGGCGTTGAGGGCGCCGTCGGCGTAGATCAGTTGCCGGGCGATGCGCCGCGCATCGACCAGGCCCAGGCCCTGCAGGTTGCGCACGATCTGCCGCACCGCCTCGCCATCGGCCTCGACCCGGCGACCGCCGTGTTCGCGGGCGTAGCCGGTCGCCTCCTCGCGGACCATCTTCAGCAGGGCGTTGGCATCGGGCAGGCGCGGACTGAAGCGCACCGCCAGCGCCTCCAGTTCGGCCGGCAGCTCGACCTTGGCCCCGACCAGGACGACCACGTGGGCCTGGCAGTGGCGGCGCTGGACCAGGTCGCGCAGCTGGCGCTGGCTGCTGGCATAGCCCAGGTAGGGATGGAAATCGAGCAGCAGGTAGATGCCGCGCTGGTCGGCCTGCTTCATCGCCTGCAGGGCCGCGCTGGCGTCCGGCGGGCCCTCGGCCTCGTCCTCGCGGTCCATGTCGATGCGGCGCAGGCCTTCGGTGATCGACCAGCGATACAGGGCGCGCCAGACCTGGGACAGGGCCTGGCGGAACAGTTCCACCACGCGGCC
>SEHC01000072.1 GCA_004173415.1 Lysobacteraceae bacterium | reverse complement strand
GATGGATGCCTGGCCCCGCTGCCTCGAACGACTGGAAGCCGAACTGCCGGCCGAGGATGTCCACACCTGGCTCAAGCCCCTGCAGGCCGAGCAACGCGTCGACGCCATGGTGCTGTACGCACCCAATGCCTTCATCGTCGAACAGGTCCGCGAACGCTACCTGGGCCGGATCCAGGACCTGCTGGGACATTTCGCCGGGCATCGTGACGTTTCTGTGGAGATCGGTTCGCGCGCCCGCGCGCCCGAGCCCATCACCTTCGCCGCGCCGGGCATCCCGGTCTCGTCGGAGCCTTACGCCGGCAACCTGGATTCGCACTACACCTTCGACAATTTCGTCGAGGGCCGCAGCAACCAGCTGGGCCGCGCGGCGGCCTGGCAGGCCGCGCAGAAGCCCGGCGACCGTTCGCACAATCCGCTGCTGCTGTACGGCGGCACCGGGCTGGGCAAGACCCACCTGATGTTCGCGGCCGGCAACGAGTTGCGCCGGCAGAATCCCGCCGCGCGCGTGCTGTACCTGCGTTCGGAACAGTTCTTCAGCGCGATGACCAAGGCCCTGATCGAGAAATCGATGGACCAGTTCAAGCGCCGCTTCCAGCAGGTCGATGCGCTGCTGATTGACGACATCCAGTTCTTCGCCGGCAAGGACCGCACCCAGGAGGAGTTCTTCCATACCTTCAATGCGCTGTTCGACGGCAAGCAGCAGATCATCCTGACCTGCGACCGCTATCCGCGCGAAGTCGAGGGCCTCGAACCGCGGCTGAAATCGCGCCTGGCCTGGGGCCTGTCGGTGGCGATCGAACCGCCGGATTTCGAAACCCGCGCGGCGATCGTGCTGGCCAAGGCCCACGAGCGTGGCGCGCAGATCCCCGATGACGTCGCCTTCCTGCTGGCCAAGAAGATGCGCTCCAACGTGCGCGACCTGGAAGGCGCCCTGAACACGCTCACCGCCCGCGCCAACTTCACCGGCAGGGCCATCACCCCGGAGTTCGCCCAGGAGACCCTGCGCGATCTGCTGCGCGCGCAGCAGCAGGCGATCAGCATCCCCAACATCCAGAAGACCGTGGCAGACTATTACGGCCTGCAGGTCAAGGATTTGCTGTCCAAGCGGCGCACGCGCTCACTGGCGCGCCCGCGACAGGTGGCAATGGCCCTGGCCAAGGAACTGACCGAACACAGCCTGCCCGAGATCGGCGATGCCTTCGCCGGTCGCGACCACACCACCGTGCTGCATGCCTGCCGGCAGATCCGCAACCTGATGGAGACCGACGGCAAGCTGCATGAAGACTGGGACAAACTGATCCGCAAACTCAGTGAGTAAAGTCGGTAAGGCCCTGTGGACAACTTGGGGATGAAAATCGGGGCAAAAGTTATCCACAGCTTGCACCCTGTTCCAACGGACCTTGATAGCTTTCCTGAAGCCGTTGGCGCAAGTCGTCAACGTGGTCGAACGCCGGCAGACCTTGCCGGTCCTGGCCAATTTCCTGGTCCAGGTGCAGGGCGGGCAGCTCTCGCTGACCGGTACGGACCTGGAAGTCGAGATGATTGCGCGCAGCGCGGTCGACGATGCCCAGGACGGCGAGACCACGATTCCGGCACGCAAGCTGTTCGAGATCATTCGTGCCCTGCCCGACGGCAGCAAGGTCACTGTCTCCCAGACCGGGGACAAGGTCACCGTGCAAGCCGGCCGCAGCCGCTTCACCCTGGCGACCCTGCCGGCCAACGACTTCCCTTCGGTGGATGAAGTCGAGGCCACCGAGCGCGTCACCGTTCCCGAGGCGGCATTGAAGGAGCTGATCGAGCGCACTGCCTTCGCCATGGCCCAGCAGGACGTGCGCTATTACCTCAACGGCTTGCTGTTCGACCTCGGCGACAAGTTGCTGCGCTGCGTGGCCACCGATGGCCACCGCCTGGCCTTGTGCGAAACCGCCCTGGAAGGCGCCGCAGGCGCCAAGCGCCAGATCATCGTGCCGCGCAAGGGCGTGACCGAATTGCAGCGGTTGCTGGAGAACGGCGATCGCGAGCTGGAGCTGGAGATCGGCCGCAACCACATCCGGGTCAAGCGCGACGACGTGAGCTTCACTTCCAAGCTGATCGATGGCCGTTTCCCGGACTACGCCGCGGTGATTCCGATCGGTGCCGACCGCGAGGTCAAGCTGGACCGGGAAGTCCTGCGCGCGGCATTGCAGCGGGCCGCGATCCTGTCCAACGAGAAGTACCGCGGCGTGCGGGTCGAGGTATCGCCGGGACAGCTGAAGATCAGCGCCCACAACCCGGAGCAGGAAGAAGCCCAGGAAGAAATCGAAGCCGAGACCAAGGTCAGCGACCTGGCGATCGGCTTCAACGTCAATTACCTGCTCGATGCGCTGTCGGCCTTGCGCGATGAGCACGTCATCATCCAGCTGCGCGATGCCAATTCCTCGGCCCTGGTACGGGAAGCCAGCAGCGAGAAATGCCGGCACGTGGTGATGCCGCTGCGCCTGTGACCCAGATGCGGTTCCACGTGGAACAAAACCCCCTTCGCCCGGATGATTCCGGGCGAAGTCGTTTTCGGCCCCGCCCATGCAGGTGACCCGGCTTACCGCCAGCGGCCTGCGGCGTTTCCAGTCCGTGGCGATCGAACCTGCGCCGGGACTCAATCTGGTCACCGGCGACAATGGCGCGGGCAAGACCAGCCTGCTGGAAGCCCTCCACCTGATGGCCTATGGGCGCAGTTTTCGTGGCCGGGTACGCGACGGACTGGTGCGCACCGGGGCCGAGGCGGTCGAGGTGTTCGTTGAGTGGCAGGAGGGCGAGGAAGGTCGACGCCGCCGGGCGGGCCTGCGCCACACCGGCCAGGCCTGGACCGGGCGCCTGGACGGCCAGGCGGTGACCCAGCTGGGCGAGTTGTGTGCCGCCCTGGCCGTGGTCAGCTTCGAACCGGGCAGCCATGCCCTGGTCACCGGTGGGGGCGAACCACGCCGACGTTTCATGGATTGGGGCTTGTTCCACGTGGAACCACTGTTCCTGCCCCTCTGGCGACGTTATGGGCGGGCGCTCAAGCAGCGCAACGCCCTGCTCAAGTCCGGGGCCGGAGGCAGCCAGCTCGATGCCTGGGACCATGAACTGGCCGACGCGGGCGAGCCCCTGTCCCGCCATCGCCAGCAGTACCTGCAGCAGCTGCAGTCCAGGCTGCAGGACGTCGCCGGTGCCTTGGCGCCGGCCTTGGGCGTCGCCCATCTGGACTACCTGTCGGGATGGCGGAGCGCCGACATGTCCCTGGCCGACGCCCTGCTGCTGGCCCGCGACCGCGACCGGGCTTTGGGCTATACCACGGTGGGTCCGCATCGCGCGGACTGGCGCATCGACTACGCCGCCCATCCCAACCGGGAGGCGCTGTCGCGCGGGCAGGCCAAGCTGTCCGCCCTTTCTGCACTGTTGGCCCAGGCCGAGGATTACGCCGAGCGGCGCGGGGAGTGGCCGATCATCGCCCTGGACGACCTGTCCTCCGAGCTAGATCGCCAGCACCAGGGCCGGGTGCTGGGGCGGTTGCGCGGCAGTGGCGCCCAGCTCTTCATCACCGGCACCGAACCACCTGCGGCGCTGCAGGCGCTCGATCTCCCGGTAGCCCGGTTCCACGTGGAACACGGGCAGGTCCTGCGCGGGGGCTAGCCCGCCGCATGGAGGGCAGCGGGGTCGCGGTGGTATAATTCCTGCCTCACTCCCTATAGCTAATGTGTGGCCAACCGGACCGGCGATCTTCCCGCTCCAGGCGTGCACGGCGGCTCAGCAGGCGAATCCAAGCGAATGACCGACGAAACCATCCCCGTTCCCAGTGGCGCCTCCAGCGGCGGCAATTACGACTCCAGCAAGATCACCGTCCTGCGTGGCCTGGAAGCGGTGCGCAAGCGCCCCGGCATGTACATCGGCGACGTGCACGACGGCACCGGGCTGCACCACATGGTCTTCGAAGTGGTCGACAACGCCATCGACGAAGCCTTGGCCGGCCATGCGGACGACGTGGTGGTGAAGATCCTGACCGACGGTTCGGTGGCGGTGTACGACAACGGCCGCGGCATCCCGGTCGATATCCACAAGGAAGAGGGTGTTTCGGCCGCCGAAGTCATCATGACCGTGCTTCACGCCGGCGGTAAGTTCGACGACAACAGCTACAAGGTTTCCGGCGGCCTGCACGGCGTTGGCGTCTCGGTGGTCAATGCGCTGTCCGAGCACCTGTGGCTGGATATCTGGCGCGACGGTTTCCATTACCAGCAGGAATATTCGCTGGGCGAGCCACTGTATCCGCTCAAGCAGCTGGAGGCCTCGGACAAGCGCGGCACCCTGCTGCGCTTCAAGCCGGCCGCGGAGATCTTCACCGACGTCGAGTTCCACTACGACATCCTGGCCAAGCGCCTGCGCGAACTCTCCTTCCTCAACTCGGGCGTCAAGATCACCCTGAGCGACGAGCGTGGCGAAGGCCGGTCGGACCTGTTCCAGTACGAGGGCGGGATCCGTTCCTTCGTCGAGCACCTGGCCCAGCTGAAGACCCCCCTGCATCCCAACGTCATCTCGGTGACCGGTGAACAGAACGGAATCACCGTCGATGTCGCCCTGCAGTGGACAGACTCCTACCAGGAGACGATGTTCTGCTTCACCAACAACATCCCGCAGAAGGACGGAGGTACCCACCTGATCGGCTTCCGCGCCGCCCTGACCCGCACCCTGACCAACTACATCGAGCAGAGCGGGCTGGCCAAGCAGGCCAAGATCAGCCTGTCCGGCGACGACATGCGCGAAGGCATGATCGCGGTGCTGTCGGTCAAGGTGCCGGATCCCAGCTTTTCCTCGCAGACCAAGGAGAAGCTGGTCAGTTCCGAGGTCAGGCCGGTAGTTGAGAGCGCGTTCGGTGCACGTTTGGAGGAGTTCCTGCAAGAACACCCCAACGAAGCCCGTGCCATCACCGGCAAGATCATCGATGCGGCGCGTGCGCGCGAGGCCGCCCGCAAGGCCCGCGACCTGACCCGGCGCAAGGGCGCACTCGATATCGCCGGCCTGCCCGGCAAGCTGGCCGACTGCCAGGAAAAGGACCCGGCGCTGTCGGAACTGTTCATCGTCGAGGGTGATTCGGCCGGCGGTTCGGCCAAGCAGGGCCGCAACCGCAAGAACCAGGCGGTGTTACCGCTGAGGGGCAAGATCCTCAACGTGGAACGCGCCCGCTTCGACCGCATGCTGGCCTCGGCCGAGGTCGGCACGCTGATCACCGCGCTGGGCACCGGCATCGGCCGCGACGAATACAACCCCGACAAGCTGCGTTACCACCGCATCATCATCATGACCGACGCCGACGTCGACGGCTCGCACATCCGCACCTTGCTGCTGACCTTCTTCTACCGGCAGATGCCCGAGCTGATCGAGCGCGGCCATGTCTACATCGGCCTTCCGCCGCTGTACAAGCTCAAGCAGGGCAAGCAGGAGATCTACATGAAGGATGACGCGGCGCTCAACGTCTACCTGGCCAACAGCGCGGTCGAGAACGCCGCGCTGATTCCGGCTGAAGGCGAACCGCCGATCAGCGGAGAGGCGCTGGAGAAGCTGCTGCTGTCCTTCGCCGGCGCGCGCGAAACCATCGCCCGCAACGCGCACCGCTACGACCCGGCCCTGCTCGAGGCCTTGCTCGACTTCACCCCCTTCGACGCAGCCCACCTGGGCGCGAGCGAGGACGGACGGGTCGAGCTGGATGCGCTGGAAGCAAGGCTCAACCACGGCGGGATCGGCAGTGCGCGCTATGCGCTGACCCTGCAGGCGGCCAACGAGAACCGTGCTGCCGCGCTGCTCTCCAGGCGCAGGCACATGGGCGAGGAGCTGACCCAGGTGCTGCCGCTGGCCGCATTCGAGGCTGGCGAATTGCGTCCGTTGCGCGAAGCCGCGGCCCTGCTCAACGGGCTGGTGCGCGAAGGCGCGCAGATCGTGCGCGGCAGCAAGACCCAATCGGTCACCAGTTTCGCCCAGGCCCAGGCCTGGCTGCTGGACGAAGCCAAGAAGGGTCGAAGCATCCAGCGCTTCAAGGGCCTGGGTGAAATGAACCCGGAGCAGCTGTGGGATACCACGGTCAATCCGGATACCCGCCGCCTGCTCCAGGTCCGCATCGAGGACGCGGTCGCCGCCGACCAGATCTTCAGCACCCTGATGGGCGATGTGGTCGAACCGCGCCGCGAGTTCATCGACGCCAACGCGCTCAAAGTCTCCAACCTGGATATCTGACCCGGCCGCGGCAGGACGATGGAACCGCTGCCGCGCGACTATCCGGTGACCGGACCGCCCGTGCTCCCGCCGCCGGGACCCGGCAGGCCGGTCGCCGGATTCCTGCTCGACCTGGTCCTGGCGATCGTCCTGCTGCTGGCGCTGTCGCTGGCCAGCGGCTTGGCCTGGGCGGTATTCGAGACCCTGCGACTGGGCGTGCGGGGCGCGGCGCCCGACGTGGCCGCCCTGGTCAGGGAGCTTGGCCAGCCGGGTGCCCTGCCGATGATCTGGATGACCCTGGTCAGCACCGGCGGCGCGGCCCTGCTGGTCTACTTCTGGCGACGCCGGGCTTCGCCGGCCGAACGGAGCTTGTCCCACCAGGCCGCGCGGCGCTGGCGCACCTGGGCATGGGTGCTGGCGACCGGGGTGGCGACCTTCCTTTTCAGCAGTGCGGTCTCGGTCCTGGGCGACTCCCTGGACATCCGTCCGCAGCCAAGCAACCTGGCCCTCATCGAGGCAGCGTACGCCGCCAGTCCCCTGTTCCTGACCATGTTCGGGGTATTGCTGGCCCCGGCCTATGAAGAACTGCTGTTCCGCAGGGTCCTGTTCGGACGCCTGTGGGCGGCAGGACGGCCGTGGCTCGGCGTGGTCCTGAGCAGCGCGGCCTTCGCCCTGATGCACGAAATCCCCGGCACCGCCGGCAACAGCTGGCTGGCCACCGCCATGCTCTGGCTGACCTACGGATTCATGGGCGCGGCATTCGCCCTGGTCTACTGGCGGACGCGGACCCTGTGGGCGGCGGTCGCGGCCCATGCGCTGAACAACGCCATCGCCCTGTCGGTACTGAACCTGTACGGCAGTCAATGAGCGCCGGGCAGCTTGACGAAAAGTTAAGGGAAGCCTCGCCACACTTCGGCCAAATCCAAAGGGGTGACGCATGAAGCGCTTGATTCTCTCCGCCATTCTCGTGGCCGGCGTCGCCGGCTGCGCCACCACCACCAGCTCCACCGGCCGCAAGCAGTACGTGGGCGGGGTGTCGGAAAGCCAGCTCAACCAGCTGGGCGCGCAAGCCTTCGTCGAGGCCAAGACCAAGGGTCCGCTCAGCAACGACGCCAAACAGAACGCCTACGTGCGTTGCGTGGTCAGCGCCTTGGTTCGGCAGTTGCCCGCACAGGGCCAGTCGGTGGGTTGGGAAACGGCGGTATTCGCCAACAAGGAACCCAATGCCTTCGCCCTGCCCGGTGGCAAGGTCGGGGTCAACACCGGCATCTTCAGCGTGGCCCGCAACCAGGACCAGCTGGCGGCGGTGCTGGCCCATGAGATCGGCCACGTGATCGAACGCCACCACGATGAACGCATCACCCGGCAGATGGGCGCCAGCGGCGCGGTGCAGTTGCTGGGCGCGCTGGCCGGCGACTACGGCAGCCTGGCCACCCAGGGCGGCGGACTGCTCGCCCAGACTGGCTTCCTGCTGCCAGGCTCCCGGGTCCAGGAAACCGAAGCCGACGTGGTCGGGCAGCGGCTGATGGCCAATGCCGGGTTCGATCCGGCCCAGGCGGTGGACCTGTGGCAGAACATGATCGCCGCCGGCGGTGGCCGCCCGCCGGAATGGTTGTCCACCCACCCCAACCCGCAGTCGCGCATCCAGGAACTTCGCACACGCGCCGCCACCCTGGCCCCGGCCTACCAGCAGGCCCGCGCCGGTGGGCGTGCGCCGAAGTGCGGTTGAACGGGAACTTGGACGCCTGTTCCAGAGCACGCACCGTTTCTGTTAGTTTTGCCGGCCCCGCGCAAGGGCGGCGGTCAGCCATCCAGTCTTTGCAGTTCTCCATGAGGTGATGCCATGTTGTTCCGAAACCTGAAACGCGCCCTGCTTTCCGCCACCATCATCGGCCTGCTCGGCACGGCCACCGTCAGCGTCGCCGCCGAAGGCACGCGCGACCGGGCCGAGCGCAGCAGCAAGAAGAAATCCGGCGCCGCCGAGGTCAAGTACCCCGACGCGACCCGCGAGGAACCCAAGGCCAAGGGTTCGCCGAAGCTGCAGTCGAAGCTGCAGAAGCTGGTCGACGCCTACAACAAGGATGAGTTCGACAAGACCCGCGCGCAGGCCGACGAGCTGATCGCCAATCCTGCGGCCACCGACTACGACAAGGCGCTGGCGGCCCAGCTTGCTTCGCAGGCGGCCTACAACCTCGACGATACTCCGGCCACCCTCGCCTACCTCAAGCAGGCCCTGGAGCTCAATGCGCTGGACAACAACAGCCACTACCAGATGATGTACATGCTGGCGGGCATCCAGTTGCAGGAAGAACAGTACGCCGAAGGCCTGGCCACGCTGGACCGGTTCCTGGCCGAGACCAAGTCCAAGGATCCGGAGGCGCTGGCGCTGAAGGGCCAGGGCCTGTACCAGGCCGAGCGTTACGCCGAGGCCATCCCCCTGCTCAAGCAGGCCATCGAGTTGTCGCCCGAGCCCAAGGACAACTGGCGCCAGGCATTGATGGCGGCCTATGCCGAAACCGGCCAGTCGGGCGATGCGATCGGCATGGCCGAGCAGATCGCAGCCAAGGCGCCCGGCGACAAGAAGGCCCAGATGAACCTGGCCAACGTCTACCTGCAGGCCGACAAGTACGACCAAGCAGCCGCGGTCCTGGAAAAACTGCGCGCCGCCGGCCAACTCAGCGACGATCGCGATTACCGCCAGCTCTACGTGACCTACGCCAACATGGACGGCAAGGACAAGGAAGTGATCTCGGTGATCAATGAAGGCATCCAGAAGGGCGCCATGAAGCCGGACCAGCAGACCTACCTGGCGCTGGCGCAGGCCTACTATTACTCAGAGCAGATCGCGCCGGCGATCGATGCCTGGCGCAAGGCCGCGCCGCTTTCCAAGGACGGCGAGACCTACCTCAACCTGGCCAAGGTCCTGTGGCAGGAGGACCGCATTCCGGAGGCCAAGGAGGCGGCCAAGGCGGCGCTGGAGAAGGGCGTGAAGAAGCCGCAGGACGCCAAGCAGATCATCGCCCTGCCCTGATTGGCGGCTCGCCGATTAGAGTACCGGCGCATGGAAATGATGGTACTGGCGTAGGGGATTGGTATAAGCTGGGCTTTCCGGCGGCGGAAACGTAACCGGTTACAACTTGAACTAGGTAGGGCCGATTCGTCGGCCCAAGAAATGTGAGTCAATTGGCGCATGGCTGAACAACTGGTCATTAACAGGTATCGGGACGAAGAGCCGGGCGGGCTGAACTGGCCGCGCATCATCGGCATGGCGTTCGTCATCGCGCTGCACGTGGCTGCATTCCTGCTGCTGCTGATACCCGCAGTGGCCCCGCCGGCGGAGAAGGAACAGGAGCAGAAGACGCTGGTCACCATCGTCGACCCTCCCAAGCC